>JBFMDG010000565.1:0-5196 GCA_040754135.1 Verrucomicrobiota bacterium | reverse complement strand
CACGAAAACTTTTCGAGAGATTTTTGGGCAATGATTGCCGTGAAAGGAGAGCAGAGGGCAGAGGCAGGAGGAACAGGATAAAAAATTCCAGGTTTATTACGGCACGGCACTTCAGTTTTAAATTCTTTGATTCCTGTTCATCCTGTCCCTTCTTCTTCGGAAGGCAAAGGTTTGCTCACCGACGGTGCGGTTTCCGGAATCGTCTCATAAATTGCCTTCGACAACACTGCAAAGGCAGCCTCGCCAAACTCCTTGTCATCCATGTAGCGCATCACGATTTTGTCATTGTCCGCCATGCGCTCGACCATCAGGTTTTCGATAAGCTGCCGCAGGCCTAGTTGGAATTTGTCGAATGGGTTCGCACGGCGGAGCTTAATGACTTGCTCATTCGATGTGGCCTTCTCCCGGATTTGCTCAAAGAAGTAGCGATCTTCCTCCGTGAAATTCGTGCCGAAGCGTTCGTTGAGCACCTTGATGATTTCGGAAAGCGGCACTTTCTCTTCCTTCGCCTTTCCCGTGCCAACGTCCGTCGGACTTTTCACGCCTTCTGGCTCGCCTTCGCGCAAGGCAATCTCTCCGGCGTAAATGCGTTGCAACCGATAGTATTGCAGGCTGACTTCGTCGCTGATCTTCACGCGTTCCGTGTCGCGGTCGAGTGGCAGATGGGGCAGTAGGAAACGACCGAAGCTATAGAGCATCTCCAAGGCGGGATCGCACCATGGCATGATCTGACTCATGAACGAATAAATATTCACGTAGCCCCTCAATTTCTCCCGGAACTCACTTCGTTTGGCATCATCTGCTATCGCCTTGAAGCGGTCCACCGCCGGCTGGAGATGCAGTTGCATCCCCGCATGGTCCTTTGGGCTTTGATTGGCGACCGGTTTGTAGAAGACGCGCGCGAACGCCTCCACCTCGCTCCAGAAATAAACCTGCGCTGCATCCAGTTCGTGCTTCAACGCCTCAAGCTTTTGCGGGTCGGAGGCTTCCTGCAAACTCGTAGCGTCGTAGTATGGCTTGAAGGCGCAATAAATGTCCTCGGCTTCGTTGACGAAATCGAGAACGAACGGAATCTCCTTGCCGGGAATCATGCGGTTGAGCCGCGACAACGTCTGCACCGCCTGCACACCGTCGAGCCGTTTGTCCACATACATCGCGCACAGCAGCGGCTGATCGAATCCCGTCTGATATTTGTTCGCCACCAGCAACACGTTGTAATCCGCTGAGCCAAACCGCTCCGGCAACCGCTTCTCACTGATCGATTCACCCGTGACGCAATCCTTGTTCATGCCCGGCTCGGTGTATTCAAGGCCGGTTTCCGGGTCTTTGACTGTGCCGCTGAAAGCCACCAACGGGCGCACATCAGGAATTTGGTTCTCGGCAATGTAACGCTCGAATGCCTGCATGTAGCGCACGGCGTGCAGGCGCGATGAAGTCACGACCATCGCCTTGGCGCGCCCGCCCAGATGCGACCGCACCTTTTGCCGGAAATGTTCCACCATCACCTCGGTCTTCTGCTCGATGTTATGCGGATGCAGGCTCATGAACTTCGCCAATGCCCGCGCGGACTTCTTCTTCGGCAAGTTCGGATCGTCCTCGATGGCCTTCACCAGCCGGTAATAGGTGGCGTAAGTTGTGTAGTTCCTGACCACGTCGAGGATGAACTTTTCCTCGATGGCCTGCCGCATGGAATAAAGATGAAACGCCTCGGGCAACTCATTCGCGCCTTTGCGTCCGAATAACTCCAGCGTCTTCCCCTTGGGCGTGGCGGTGAAGGCGAAGAAACTCAGGTTCGGCTGCCGTCCTCGCGACTGCATGACTTGATTGAAGCGATCTTGCCAATCCGGCGTTTCTTCGTCGGACTCTTCTTTGGCCGCCACGCCGAGTATGGCTTTCAACTCTCGCGCTGTCTCACCAGTCTGGCTGGAGTGTGCCTCATCCACAATGATCGCGTAACGCCGCTTTGCGATCTCCGCTTCCCACTTGGCCGCTTCGGCCTTTTGCTCTGCGGTCGCTTCTTCTTGCTTCTCCACACCGGCGGCGTAGAGCAAGCCGCGCAACACAAACGGAAATTTCTGCAACGTGGTCACCACAATCTTCGTCCCGTCAATCAAAGCCGCCGCCAATTGCTTCGAGTCCTGATCAATCGCCTTTACCACGCCTTGCGCGTGCTCAATCTGGTAAATGGCATCCTGCAATTGCCGGTCCAGCACCTGCCGATCGGTGATAACCACCACGCAATCGAAGACCTTTGCGTCCTTCGCGTCATGCAGGCTCGCCAGCCGGTGCGAAAGCCACGAAATGCTGTTCGTCTTTCCACTGCCGGCAGAGTGCTGGATGAGATAATTGTGTCCAGGTCCTTCCATTTGCGCTGTGGCGATCAGCTTGCGAACCCCGTCCAACTGGTGAAAACGCGGGAACACCAACGTTTCCTTCGTGACAATGCGTTGTCCACCGCGACCGTCGTCCTGCTTCTCCTCCTTCTTTTCGAGGAACAGGAAGTGGCCGAGGATGTCGAGGAAGCTCTCGAACTGGAGCACATCCTCCCAGAAATATCCCGTGCGATAGCCGGACCTGTGCTGTGGATTGCCCGCGCCGCAGATGATCTGGCCGGGATGACTGCCCCGATTGAACGGGAGGAAATGCGTTTTCTCGCCCGCCAAACGCGTGGTCATGTGGACTTCGTCCGGGTCGGCGGCGAAATGCACCAAGGCCCGCTTCTTGAATTCGAACAACGGCGCACGGGGATCACGGTCCTCCTTGTACTGGCGCACGGCGTGGCGCCAGTTCTGGTGCGTGCCGGGATTCTTCAACTCGATCGTCGCCACCGGCAGTCCGTTCACCGCCAGCACCAGATCGGACGTGCAATTGTTTCCGGGATGACATGGCAGTTGGCGCGTGACCGTCAGCCGGTTGTTGCCGAACTGCTGCAGCACTTCCCAATTCGCGCCGTGCGCAGGCTTGAAATAGGCCAGCCGAAATGTCTTCCCGTAAAACTTGAACCCATGCCGCAGCACGTGCAGCGATCCCTTTGCGTCCAGTTCCTTCACCAGCGTCGTGAGCAGCAAAGCCTCCAACCCAGCGGCGTGCAGCGTCTTCATCTCCGCCCAGAGCTTCGCCTGCGTATCCTGGATGAACGCGAACACCTGCGCCGGAAAGAGCGCCCGTTCCTTGTCCCACTCCGTGTTGCTGCCGGACTTCCACCCGCCGCGCGTTAGGAGGATTTCCTCAACGAAAGTCTCGAAGGTGTTTTCGTTGGTTTGGCCGGGCATGGATGGTCAGTTTGACGTGTCGGATTCAGACGGGCGTGCAGAACGGAACAAGGCCTCCAACACGTCCAACTTCTCCTTGACCTCAAGAGGAACGAGGGCAGGATCGACCTTTGCCACCAATCGATGCAATTCTCCTTTACGGCACAGCATCGGCAGGCTGATTCGGCTGGCGAGGCACCTAAAGAATTCCTCTGCGAAAAGGCTCAACTTCTTCCGCTCAGTCTTGGTTTCCCAAATAAGCCGTGCCGCCTCTGGCTGCGCTGCGCGATAGACCTTGAAATCAGTCTCCGAGCCATCAAACACCTGCTCCAATATTAGCTGATCAAGGACTTCCTGGATGGCCTGTCTGTGGCTATTGAACAACTCCATGTCGCGATAGAATTCCGTGGTAAATGACGTGAGGAGTTCCGGTGTCACGAAATAGTTCTCGGCCTCGTAGCGGCGCCAGTAGGTGATGTTTAGGCCGCCTTCGTTGCTGCTCACCCTCCCCTTTCCGTCGTTGTCCAGAATGGCCGCCCCGCGCAGGTCAGGTAGCAAGCCGCGCAGGCTCAAAAAATGCATCTTCGGCGTCACTCCAAACCCGCCTTCTACGCGTTCCAACTCGCTTTCGAGGGACGGCTCCGGAAAGTTATCCTGCACATAATACGCATTGATGCGCTCGTCCCATATTGCCGAAACTGGATGGGCGGTCCGTTCCGCGAGGGCCCGGAGCATGTCAATATCCGTGCTCCCCTCCACGTACAGAACATAGCCACGCTCTCGCGCCTTGACATAGTGCTCGGCACCATAGTGCTTCAGTGCATTCTCAATATCCTGCTTCGCGGCCAAGTTCTCCGGTTTACCCCCCAACAACAGGGTCAAATTGTGATCCAATGCCTCATCCAGGATGACTTCGGAGTGTGTCACGAGCACCACCTGAGATTCGTTGTCGTGCGCGATTTCACGCAGAAGCACATAGACCTGTTTCTGGCGCAGGATTTCCAAATGAGCATCCGGCTCGTCAATCAGCAGGACACTGCGCTTGTGGGAGAACAGGTAGGCGAACACCAACAGCAACTGTTGAAATCCTCGTCCGGCCACCGCCACATCCAGCTTCTCCTTCACACCAGGCTGCTCGTAGAAAAGCTCGATTGCTCCGCGAGCGGTCTCCTCGGGGGTTCCCAATTCCACAGAGAAAAGCCGCCGCATCAATTCTATTACCCGCTGCCAGTCCTTTGAGTTTTCGCGTGCCACAATCAGGCAGAGATTTCGGAGTACCTGCGCCGTCTCCCCCTGCCCCAGCAACACATTGATCCGTCCCGCCTTCAACACCGGTTCTTCCGTCGCCAAACCGGACATCGGGTACAGCAACTCAACATTGATGGTGGCGGCGTATCGGATTAGTTCTAAGTCGCCCAGCGCGGACTCGTCGGGAGTGCAATAAACCAGTTCGTCGCCCTGATGCCGGAATTTCATCTTCACCGGCACCACCAGACCCTTCCAAAACAACCCGACCGAGATGGACATTGGGATGTTGTCCCTGCCGGAATGCACGCGTGTGTTGTGCCAGAAATAACGCGTTTTCTGAACTGGAATGGCGGTGATTGCCAGTCGATTGAGCGCCGTGGCGGTCCGTTCTTTGGCCGACGTTTGTTCCCTGGCATCCAGCCAGCTCTTAACCGCTTGCGACCACAGGGCGATCGCTTGAATAGCACTGGTTTTGCCGCAATTGTTCGGACCGATTAGCACCGCAGGATGATCCAATTCTATCCGCAGGATACCGCCGAAGCGTTTAAAGTTTTCGATCTCGATAAAGTGCAGCAAGCGCATGTTCGGATGAGTTAAACGGAAATTGCAACGACCCGCACATCATTTTTGCCGGTGCCGGCGGCGGTGATGAGGGCGGTGCGGTAATCCTGCAATCGCTCCACCACCTCCTCCACCT
>JBFMDG010000564.1:0-5200 GCA_040754135.1 Verrucomicrobiota bacterium | reverse complement strand
GATTATTTGAATCGTTCAGCCAGGCCAACACGCAGATCACGCGCAAGTATGGAGGGACGGGATTGGGATTGGCGATCAGCCGGAAGTTTTGCCAGATGATGGGAGGAGATTTGCAAGTGAGCAGCGAGTTGGGCAAAGGCTCGAAGTTTACGGTGAGATTGCCGGCGGAAGTGGAAGATCCGAATGCGAAGGAGCAAGCCGATGTTGGAGAGTTGGCGGCGGAAGCGGGTGGAAACAAAGGAGGAACAACGTTGCTGGTGATTGATGATGATCCGGCGGTGAGGGATTTGATGGTGCGAGCGCTGGGCAAAGAGGGTTATCGGGTGGAGACAGCTTCGAGCGGAGCGCAAGGATTGCAAATGGCGCGCGAGCTCAAGCCGGAGGCGATCACGCTGGATGTGATGATGCCCGGGATGGATGGATGGGCGGTGTTGACGGAGTTAAAAGCTGATCGCGAATTGGCGGACATTCCGGTGATCATGATGACGATTGTGGATGACAAGAACATGGGATTTGCGCTGGGAGCGGCGGAGTATTTGACCAAGCCGATCGACTGGGCGCGGTTGGGCGAGGTGTTGAAGAAGTATCGCAAGGAGAGCGGCGGGCACGAGGTGTTGGTGGTGGAGGATGATGAGCCGACGCGGGAGATGTTGCGGCGCTCGTTGCAGAAGGAAGGATGGCGGGTCACGGAAGCGGCCAATGGAAGGATTGCATTGGAGCGATTGGCGGAGCAATTGCCGTCGGTGATTTTGCTGGATTTGATGATGCCGGAGATGGACGGGTTTGAGTTTATGAAGCAGTTGCGGGAGCGGCGGCAAGGGCAGGGGATCCCTGTGGTCGTGATCACGAGCAAGGATTTGACGGAAGAGGATCGAAGGCGTTTGAACGGGCAGGTGCAGCGGATCATTCAAAAGGGGGCGGTGAGCACGGAAGAGTTGCTTGCCGTTGTGCGCGGCGTTATGGCGCAGAGGAGATCTGTTCCGTTGAAGAGCTGAGGTGATCGGCCAACGATCTTCAAGTTAACAAGCCGGTTTGGTCCGATTCGATTTTTTTGAATTTGTCAGGATTTGTTTTGTAGTCCTCAAGGAGCTCTGATAAATCATCGCCACCAGCGGTTCTCGATTGCATGCCATGCCAGCGACATTCTTTGAAGCAATCGTTCGTGATTGCGGCAATGCTCCTTTTTGCACTGTCCATTTCGCATCGTCTGCGATCACAAGAGCTCACGGCTGACACCACTTCGCAGGGCGTCGAACAGTCCGTGCTGGAGCTGGATGGCCAAAGCAGCTTCGTGGAAATTCCCAATGCGGGCCGGGTGCTGACCAATCTCACCGAAGCGACGATTGAAGGCTGGTTTAAGTGGAACAGTTTCGGAGTCTGGTCGCGCGCGTTTGACTTTGGCCAGCAAGGCCAGTCCTTCGCTTTGTTCAATTGGCACACCACGTCCGATTTGGCGGTACAACTTTACCCTTATGATCGCCGCGAGCCCATCATGCTGCGGACGCCCCGCATGCTCGTAGGACATCCCTGGCGGCACGTGGCGCTCGTCACTGGGCCACAAGGCGCCCGCTTTTACATCGATGGCATGCTCGTGAGTCAATCGCCTTTGACGCACAGCTTTAAGTCGCTCCGTGAGATTGGATCAGCTTACTTCGGACGCTCGGTGTGGGTCGAAAGCAAGGATGCCGATTTTCATGGACTCATGGACGAAATTCGCATCTGGAAACGGGCGCGGACAGAAGCTGAAATCCGCGCAAGCATGTTTCGTGATGTGGCGGGTAATGAACCCGATCTGGTGGCGCTGTGGAATTTCGAACAGCAGGATGGGCGGGATAGTTCGGAGAACGGTTTGCACGGCGTCTTCAAAGGCCAGGCTCGCGTCACGCGCGCGCGCCGGCCAACTCCCAACCTGGTCCTTCGTCCCACCGTGCTGGTGGGAAAGGTGATGGACGAATCAAACAAACCATTGCAGGGGGCCACCATTCGAATCGACCAAAACGGGCGCAGGATTGGCGAAACCATGGCCGATTTCACCGGGGATTACTTGCTCGCGCGCCATTCAGCCACCGACCGTGTCGATATCGCCGTCAGCCATGGCGACAAAGGCATCTGGCAATTGGATGTGAGCGTGCCTGTGGGCGAGCGCACGGAGCTCAATTTTACGTTAAAAGATGCGGTGAGCGCTTCCGGATCGATCAGCACTTTCGAGGAAGCAGTGGCGCAAGTGGCCATCGCCGTTCAACTCCTCCGACTCAAATCCACCAATGCAGTCGCGCCCGGCGATGAAGATCTGGAAATTATGATGACGGTAACGAGCGATGAGCGGGGGCGTTTCAAGTTTGCCAACGTTCGGCCCGGTTCCTATTTCCTGCGCTGCCAGCGCGACGGCGCCATGGAATATTGGGACGCCAAACGCCCTGTTCAAATCGTCGCCGGGTCAACGCTCTCGAATCTGAATTTCCGTTTGCCTCCGATCAAAAAGGGAACCTGGAAGAATTACGCGCTGCGCGATGGCCTCGCCCATAGCATTGTGAACGCGATGATTCCCACCAGCGATGGCAGCCTTTGGCTCGCCACTTACGGCGGCCTCTCCAAATTTGATGGCCATGAATTTCACAACCTGACCAAAGCCAATGGGCTCCTCGACAATCGGCTCTGGTGTCTCACGCGCGATGCGCAAGGGGGGCTTTGGATTGGATCGGGCTCCGGTGTTTCGCGGTTCGACGGAACTCAATGGCGTCATTTCACGACTACGAATGGACTGGCCCAGGGGGAGATCAATTGCGCGTTGGCTGAACCTGACGGCACCATGTGGTTCGGAACAGGCGAGCCGCGGCTGGTGGAGTCCGGCAATGGTCTCTCGAGGTTTGACGGCCACACCTGGTCCACTTTCACCACTACCAATGGACTGCCCGATAATGACGTGCTCGCGATGTATCGCGAACCGACCGGAAAAATCTGGATCGCCACGCATGGCGGCTTGGCCATTTACGATGGGAAAGAATTCAAGCGCCTCACCACGGCCGATGGCCTCGTGGATAATGGGGTGCATGCAATTCACCGCGATGCGCAAGGGCGGTTCTGGTTTGGGACACATGGAGGCGTCTCCTGTTACGATGGCCGCGGCTTCACGAATTACACCCGGTTCGATGGACTCGCCAGCCGCGAGATTTTTTGCATTTTCCAGGAACCGGATGGCACCTTTTGGTTTGGCGGTGATCGCGGTGTGTCCCGTTTCGACGGCAAAACCTTTGTCAATTACGTCGAGCAGGACGGCTTGATCGGAAATACCGTCACCGCCATTCATCGCGATGCCGATGGGACGCTCTGGTTTTGCACCAATAACGGCCTCTCCCGCTTCGATCCTCGCAGTTTCAACAGCTTCACCATTCGCGATGGGCTCTATCATCCCGAGGTCACGACAATGTTCGGCACTCCCGAAGGCGATATTTGGTTTTACAAATTCTTCAATTCCAGAGGCGATGGAATGCATTGGGATCTGGCTCTCGGTGATGGAGTCTCGCGTTGCGACGGCACGAATATTTTTAATTATCGAATTGCCGATGGCGTGGTCGGCAATCAACTGAATGTCATCTACCGGGATGCCGAAACCAATCTTTGGTTCGGCGGTTATTTCGGCCTCTCGCGCTTCGATCCAAAGGAAAATCGCTTTTCGGTGGTGATCGAAGTGCCGCCCGCGGCTTCGACCGCTTCCGGCATTCTGGCGATTCATCGGGATGTCGATGGCACGATGTGGCTCGGCACTCACAGTGGCGTCCTGCGATTTGCCGGCGGAGAAAAGGAAGATTTTTTGGCCGCGCACCGATTGCCACGCACCCATTGCACCGTGATCAAGCGCACGCCGGATGGAATGCTTTGGATGGGGACGCAACATGGCGCCTGGCGATGGGATGGAACGAATGTCGCCATGTTTTCGCGAACGAACGGGTTGACGCTGCCGCTGGTGCGCGACATTCAAGTGGATGGCAAAGGCGTTGTTTGGTTCAGTTCGATAGGGGGCGTGGCGCGCTTCGATGGTCAAGAAGTGACCTCCTATACCCACACCAACGGTTTGCCGGATGTCCGTGTCAATTCCATGCTCGTTGTGCCTGACGGGACCGTCTGGATCGGCACCGGCGGTAGCGGCGTGGCCCGCTATGAGAACGGACAATTCACTTACATCTCTCCGTCGCGTCAAGGTTTAGCCGATGGGACGGTCCGCTCTATTTATCGTGATTCCCAAGGCGTGATCTGGTTTGGCACGGAAGCGGGCGTTTCCCGTTTCGATGGAGCAGTTTGGGCGTCCTTCGATGATCGGGATGCGCTGGTGGGCGGGAACGTGAGCGGTATTTATGAAGATGCTGCAGGCAATCTCTGGTTTGCGACCGACAAGGGATTGACTCGCTTCAGACGCACGCGGTTGGAGCCGAGGGCCCCCATCGTCACGGTCCAAACGGTGCGTGGAGAATTCAATACGATGGAGTTGCCTCCCATTCAAGCGGGGCATCGGGTGACTTTCCGCTTCCGCTCGGTCGAATTTCGAACGCGGCCGGATCAACGCCAATACCGCGTTGCCATTTTGCCCGGCAACGTCTCCGCTGCCGACATCGAGAAGGCGCAATGGCAGCCTCCGATCTCGCCCGCCGGATTGGAATGGCATTTTGAAAAACGCGGCACTTACACCGTGGGCGCCAAATTCGTGGATCGCGACCTCAACTATTCCCGACCCACCCTCCTGACCGTAACCGTCGTGTTGCCCTGGTATCTCAATCCCCGCGTGATTGCGCCGGGCATCGGCATCATCATCGCCCTGCTTTTGACCTCTTTCATTTCCACGGTCCGTTATCGCGCCAAACGCCGCGAATCCGAGCGGCTCCGCGAACAGTTGTTGCAAGAGGAACATAACGCTCGCGAGGCGGCAGAACTCGCCGCCAACGAACTCGCCACAAAGAATCTTCAGGTCGAAGAAGCCCGCAAAGCAGCCGAGAAAGCCAAGGAAGCTGCCGATGCCGCCAACAAAGCCAAGTCGCAATTTCTGGCCAACATGAGCCACGAATTGCGCACGCCGCTCAACGCCATCATCGGTTACTCGGAAATGCTCCAGGAAGAAGCGATCGATCTGGAACGGCAGGAGTTTGTCCCTGACCTCCAAAAAATTCACAACGCTGGCAAACATCTGCTCACGCTCATCAATGACATT
>JBFMDG010000563.1:0-5204 GCA_040754135.1 Verrucomicrobiota bacterium | reverse complement strand
ATTCTTTTCATAAGGCCTTTCGGGGAAATAAAAAACCCTGCCGACCATTCGGTAGGCAGGGTTGAAAGCTTGATTGACGGCTGCTTTACGTGGCTTCCTCCTGCCCAGCTTTCCAGGCTTTAATGGCGTTGAGCCAGGAAAGAGCGTGCCCGTAACGAGCGACGCGCAGGCGCGCCGGCATCGCTACAAAAGGAGTTCGCACGTTCATTTCCATTCGAGGAAGTCCACGCCTTTCACGCCGCCCGAGAGCGGGTGAAAGAGTGAACCATTTTAATTATTTTTTCTTGTCAGCTTTCTTCAGGCTGGCGCTGTAGCCGGCCTTTTTCACCGCGGCGATTAATTTCTCGCCATCGGCTTTGCTGGGATCAATTTTCACGCTGGCACTGTCAGGCATAGTGACGTCAGCGCTAATTACTCCGGGGACGCTGGTAAGTGCGGACCGCACTTTTTTCACGCAGTTGACCCCTCACCTCATTCCCGTCACCGTCAGGTCCACCGTGGATTGATTGGCGGTGGCGCCTGGTTTGGCGGCGGGCGGATTGGGTTTCTTCTCGTCGGCCTGGGCGAGTGGAATCGCCAGGAGGACAGAACAAACGATCAATGGTTTGATGATGCTCATAGATTTAATGGTTCACGGACATTCGGGGAAATACTATGGATTGTCCGCTGAAGTGCAAGAAAGATTCTGCGGGCAGCGCGATTTGGCAGGAATGGTCAATGCGCTCAGAGCGTCCGGAGCGCGACAATGCTGACAGTCCGGCCAACTGGCGACCCGCCCGGACCGCGGGACTGGGACGGCACAACTGACGCCCCGCGAGCCCGCTACTTGCGCTTGAAGTTCTGCACGCGGGGATAATTGGGAGACTGCTCATCCAGCAAATGGTCATCCTCTCCCTTTAAAAACTTGTTGAAGAACGAGAGGGCGTGAGCGTGAATGGTCCGCGCCGCCTCGCGCGTCTGCGGCAAGCTGTTCGGCTTCGCGAACCAACCGAAGGTCGAGAATTCTCCGTGCACAGTGTCGGAGATTTGCAGCCACCACGCATCTTGAATGGCTTTGTCGAACAACGTTTGGCGGTTGTTATCCGACCGGTTCAGCATCAAGAAAGGCTTTGGCAATCCTAACCGCATCAACTCGGCCACCGTGCTCTCATCGCCGGCCCAATCGAGCGTAACCGCAGCCCGGCAACGATTATCCACACGGCAGAATTCTCCAGCGGTCATCGCGCCCCAAGACCAGCCCATTGCTGCCAGGCGACCAAGATCAAGGTTGCCCGCCAAAACGGAGTCGGTTTGGTTCAATCGACGCAATTCATCGGCGACGAAGGCGAGGTCGGCCACGCGGTCCTGAAGTCCGGAAACGGTCTGGGAAATGTCGGTCGCCCGGAAAAACCTTCCGTCCGGGAAAGCCGTGATCGACGTATCCCAATGGTCAACTGCGGCCACGACGTAACCATGGCTGGCGAGGTTCTCGGCCAGTTCTTGATTGTCGGTACGGATGGCGCCGTTGCCGTGCGAGTGGAGGATGACCGGGTAACCGCCCGATTGCATCTCGACCGGAGCGTCAGCAAACGCATAGCTTGAGAACCGCGGTGCGCGATCCATGAACGCCGGGGTTTGCCACGCGACGTCCTGGGCGATTCTCTCGTCTTCATACGGTGCAGGCAACTGGCCCGGCTTGGGAATCGCCGGATACCATACGGTCAGCACGAAAGAGCCGTTCGTGGAAACGCGGTAGCGATTCCGTCGCGAAGTATCGGTGAGCAATCGGGTCAGTTTGCCAACCCCGTGCGGTCCACTTGGGGGACGGCTGGGAGTGATCAGGAATGCCGAAGCAACACGGTAAAAACGTTGGGACGATGAGGAGGTTTGGCCATCGATGAATGCTGGTTGGTTTGCGGAACCATTCAGATGGCCAAGCAATGCCAACGGCTGCCATCGCAACAGATCGGGCGAAGATTCCAACGGAAAGAGGGAAAAGTATTGGCCAAACCGCTTCGGGAATCCGCCGGACAAATCAAGTTGAATCGCACCCGACGCCAACGCGCGAATGCCCTCAAATCGCCGCGGCTCCAGACCCATCGCGTCACAAATGGTCACCGTGCAAACCAGATTTGCTGTGCGACCGAGCGTAGCTCCAGGACTCGGATTGCTCAGGTGAATCTGCAGTTTTTCGTCCGGTTCCAGAGCTTTATCATTCCGCACTGGAATCCAAATCGTTTTACGGCTCTCGCCCGCTGCAAACTCCAGCGCGCCATTCGCAGCCTCATGGTCATCCGGTGAGGCCGTGAGGTTGGTTACCGCATAGCTTACGGTGAACGATTCCAGCAACTGATCGTTGCCTCGCACCACATTCAACCCAACTCCGCCTTGGTCTTCATGCACCCAGACCTGGTTCACCTCGAATTCGATGCCGCCGTCGTTGTCCGTGATCGTGATCGTGGCTGACGCCCGCGCCCCGAGCAAATCGCCAAAGGCATCGGTTAACACCAGCCGAAACGTTTCGTCGGCTTCTTTGAGGCCGTCATTCAGGACGGGAATGTTGATGAGCTTCAGCTTCTCGGTTGCGGCAAAAATCAAGGTTCCGCTGGCCGGAGTAAAATCGGCTCCAGCGCTGGCTGTCTGCGGCGTCGTCGCGTAATTCACCGTTGCCGGCATATTCTCGTCCGGCCCGCGGACGACGGACACGACAACCTCTCCTGTCTCTTCCCTGGCCCAATATTGGGGAAACTCCACTTGAATACCGGGGTCGTTGTCCTGGACGAAAACTGTGGCGATGGCGGGCACGCCGAGAGTCGCGTTGGGTGAAACGTTGGTCAGGTTTAGGGAGAAACTTTCCGAAGCGGGCGCTTCGCGCAATCCATCGTTGAGAATGACAATGCGAACCGTTTGATTGGTTTGCCCGGGGTCAAAGGTCACCGTGCCCGCGGCCGCGGCGTAATCTTCGCCCGCCTTGGCTGTGATGTCCGTGGTGAAATAATCCACACTGACGACGGTGTCCAAGTCGCCCAGACGCACCACTGAGAGAAGGACCTCGCCAACATTTTCCACGACCCGATTTGAAGCCGCGCTGAATCGAACCGTGCTGACCGCAAAAGCCGTCAAACAAGAGCTTGCCAGGGCCGCTCCAAGCGCGATGAATGTTGCTGTTTTCACCAATCTCGTTTCGGTAAATCTATGTTTCATGGCACGACGATTCGATAGAAGCGCTGTGGCTCGCGACCCACGGCCTCATCGTGACCTGCAACACGCCGGTGAAATTTGTGGCCGTGCCGATTTGCGTCCAACTATGGAGATCACTGGACGCTTCGACGACGTAGGTGAATCCCTTCCAGCCCCGCACGGTGAGTTCCACCATTTCGTTCGTTACCTTCACGATGGGCGCCAGACTTGGAGGCTCAGTGACGGTCAAGATTTGTTTGGCGGGCACATTACGCAGTTCCTGGAGAATGCCCGAGGGCCATTCGATGCGGACAGTTTCGGCTAGAGTCGCATCACCGAGCCCGAAGTTGGGGCGCATGTCGTTTTGAGAAAGGAAGCCATCACCGCCGGAGATTTCACGCATCTGCCAAACAACCTTGCCCTGAATGATCGCTTTGACGCGGACCTTCGCTCCGATGGCGGCACGATTGGAAACGGTGCCTACGAGGTTCAGCTTGAGCCAGGCGTTAGCGTTGCCATTGTTCCGATAAAGCGCGTCTGCCTGGCGGCCAGCGTATCCCCCGTTCGCAACGAATAGGTCCATAAAACCGTCGTTGTCATAGTCCCCCGAGATCGCGCATACCGACGAAGCCTGGTCATTCACAAGGCTCCCGGTGGTGATCTGTGTGAAACTGCCGTCGCCGTTGTTATGGTAGAGGAGGTTCTTGCGGCCAGATTCGCCGGCATTTCGCGAGAGACCGGGGTTGGCCACATACAAATCGAGCCAGCCGTCATTGTCATAATCTGCCCAGGCGCAACCCCCGCCCGGTTGAAGCTCGTTGACCAAAGGACCACCGGCGGTCGTTGTCACCTGAGTAAATGCGCCCTGGCCGTTGTTCCGAAACAGCACGTCGCTGGTGAGCCCATTAAGAAAGCTATCGTTTGCTTGTGTGGCGAAGAGATCCAAATCCCCATCATTGTCATAGTCGCCCCACGCCGCCGCCAATGGACCCACGAGCACCGCTTCCAAGTCGCCCACTTCACTCCTGAGGAGTCTGCTGGAAAACGTGCCATTACCGTGGTTTCGGTAGAGACCGATCCTTCCCGTCATGTAATAGATCACTAGAACGTCCAGGTCGCCGTCGTTGTCGAAATCGCTCCAGATGCCTTCGACTGCGCGTTCGGTCTCCGCCAGTATTGGGCCCGCCTGCGCCGCCGTCATCTTGGTGAAACTCCCGCTCCCGCCCCCGCTGTTGCGGAAGAGCCGAATGTTCGAGCTTTGGCTGCTGACGATCAACAAATCGACATAACCATCCTGGTTGTAGTCCCCCCAATGCGTGCTATTGGCGTCCCCCTCGGCAACTACGGCGTTGCCGGTCGTCCTGGTAAACGTGCCATCGCCGTTGTTGTGGAAAAGTTTGTTCCGCGGGCCGCCATAACCGCCGACGATGAGATCAAGGTGGCCATCATTGTCGTAATCCGCAAAGGCTCCGCCATCACCGCCATCCGAATCGTTCATCACCACCGGACTGTTGATGATGCTGGCAAACGTTCCGTCTCGATTGTTGTGATAAAGGAAATCCACTCCTTCATTGCCAACGTGGAGATCAATGAACCCGTCGTTGTCAATATCGCCCCAGGCCGCGCCCCAGGCCGCGGCGACGTTGGTGACAACGGGACCGGTGGTGACTTTGGTGAAGGACGGAACGCCGACCGACGTTACATCCGCGTTGATGCGTACGGTCTTGCCCAGGACTCCCGCTTCGGCGACACACCGTAATCCACCCGGGCCGAACCGGATGTGTCGCGGGTTGGTCAAGCCAGCAGCGACCCTAGTGAAGTTGGTGGAAGCAGGCTGCGACCGGGCCAGGCAAGCACTAAAGGCCACCACTGCCACTACCAGGAGGCGGCCGGCCACTCGCGAGCGAGTGAGGATTGTCTTCATACTTATTTCTTTCTGCAGCCGGGTTGAACCGGTGGTTTGTTTTTGCCTGGTCTTCCATCCATTTGTGTCGCGGCGGAAAAACAAGGCGCACGAGACGACACGTCACTCGCTGAGGGCCGTG
>JBFMDG010000562.1:0-5212 GCA_040754135.1 Verrucomicrobiota bacterium | reverse complement strand
CGGCTAATTTTGTGACGTGGCCATTTCATTAAACATTTACCCCCCCCCCCCCAGCGGTGCGTCAACAATTAAATTGCGCTCGCTACCAGCGACTTGCGGAAAATAGGTCCGCAAATTCGTGGAAACATTTGCAACAAATGGGCCTAAAACCAGCGAAGTTGACAACATCACGGACACCAGAACTCGATCTCCCGCAGGCTCGCTCCCTTGAGATGGCCCATTTGCCAGCCGTCGCTCTCTTCTAGGCCACCCCATGCTTGTTTGTTCGCCGCCTGCTTGGCAGCGACGTGGGCGCGCCAGCGGTAGTGATGATACATGGCGATGATGTGTGCGGCGTACGCCTCAGCCAAGGCCCGATGGCCTCGTATGATGACAAAGTTCTCGTCATTTTTGCCGCTGGCGCTGTTTGAAAAGTTGTGGCTCCCCGTTATGACCACCGGGTTGGTAAATGGGTCGATGACAACCAATTTGGAATGGATGATCGCATTGCCGATGTTCCCTTTGAATTCGTTCCGGGTCACTTCCGCTGTCCACGCCGCGAAGGGGTTCTTGATGCCTTCCGTCTGCACGATTTTCAGGTGGGCGCGATGAACCCCGCTCGTGCCCAAAGTTTCCACGTCGGCAGTTTTCTGGTCATCCTTCGGGAGCTGGGTGGCCACGCCATGCACGTAGAGCTTGGGGTGTTTCCGTGCCATGTCGCGGATCGTTTTCAACGTCGCGGTCGGGCCAGGCATGAACATGAGAAACAGGATGGCGTCCTTCGCGCCTTCCACCTCAGCATCAAGCGCCGCCAGGTCCACCTTGCTGCTTGCCCGGGTGAACCACACGTCCCATCGTTTGCCCGCGACACTGATTGACTTGGGTTTGCTATTGGCCGCCACCAACGGTTTTGGAAAGGCGTTCCCGGCCCCTGCCAGCCGGTGGTATTGTTGTAAATACTCGTCCGCGATGGGGGCGTGATGAATCAATATGCCGTTGTTAATCTGCGTGCAAAGACCGGTTTTGGTCCAGTTCAGGCTTCCGGTCCAGGCCGACAGCGCCTTTTTCGCCGAATTGCACACGACCAGAAACTTGTTATGTCCCAAGGGGCCGCCTGCGCCGGTGCAGACCATGCGGTCCACCACATCGACGCCAGCCTGCTTGAGCTTTTTCCGGCCGGCGGCATTTTGATCGCCCCCCTTGGTTTTGACGGACCCGTTGGCCAGCACCACATGCGCTTTGCCTTTGAGGGCGCTCAAGTGTTGGATCAGTTCCTCATCCTCCAGTTCGTAGAGTGCGGCAAACACGTGCTGGCCCTTCTTCTTCGCGCTGTCCAAGACGTCGATGACTTTGCGGCGCAGTTCGCCACCCAAGAACAGTCGGATAGGGGCGTCGTGCTGGGCGAGCCGGTTTTTAAACGCTCGCAGGGCTTTGTCAAAGTCCGGTTCGCCGATTTCCTGTTGGAACTTTTGCAGATACCGGCCGGCAAACTGCGACATGACAGTGCCGCGGTTAAAGTATACTTCGAGGGTTTTGTCGATTTGACCGGTGAGCGTCAGCCAGGGTGTCCAATCGCTGCGTTGAGTGGCATCAAGCTCCACGCCGCCGTCCTGATCTGTCATCACAGCTGACACTCGATAGCGCACCGTATCGCCGGTGTTCACCTTGTGGTCGGTCCAGGAAAAGCGCTGGAATGGCCATTCGTTGCTCGGCCGCTGTTCGCCCGGTTTACCCGGGCGGGAGCGGAATCCGGTGCGGTTGGTGACGAAGCCACTCGTCGTGCCGGTCGCATCTTTCATTTCCCGTTCCAAGGCAAATCCCCAGCAGCTTTTAATGGCTTTGTCGATCCGCCACGCAATCAGCACATCATCACAGTTGGCGTAGACGGCGATTTTGATTTTGGTTGGCATAGCGAGGGTGTGTTGGTAGCTGAGGTTCTCTCGGCTTGTGCGGCGTGGAACATGGCATCGTCGCGCTGTGTATCTCAAAGGGCGGTTGCGCGTCTCCACTTATCCCACTGAGATGGGAGAGTATCACCCATGAGCCGCCAGCCAATAGGGGTTTCCACTTAGAACGGCCCACGATTTTGCGCCAACACCAAAGAACTTTTCTGCTTTCCTAACTTGGCAAATCCACAAACCCTCAATCCTGAAGCAGGTGAAACAGGCCCTGCTGCGCTTCAAATCAGCGGACGGCATTTGCCGCAGAGCCTACTAGGCGAGGCCACCGATTACACCCTGGGCCAATGGACGAAAGAACTCAGGCAATGGGCAACCACAAAAATGTGGAAAACACCCTTCACCCGACAAAATGCAATTGCATAACGCTTTAACAATCGACTATTGATTTGGTGCATCATGAAGCCTACCAAAGGTCTCCAGAAGAAATTCCCGCAAGAAACGGCGTTAAGGGCGGCGTTAATTGGGCTGCTTGCCAAAATGCCCGACGTGTCGGATGTCCAAGAGCTCCATGGAACAAACGAGAAGGGCCGCGACATTGTTTTTAAGACAGTCGGCCCCTTCGGAGAGTCAGTGAACTGCGCATGCGTCGTTAAAAACCATGACATCCATACCAAAACGGGAAAACCAGATGGCATCTTCGGCGTATTGAATCAGGCTCGTGCTTGTTTGAAGAATCCCTTTCCGGACGCTGGTGGTCAAATGGCTCAGATTCAGCGAGTATATGTGATCACTTCTGGACAAATTTCACCTGTTGCCAGAGAAACGATATCTGCAGAATTGCGCGAATTTGGTGGGCAAGTGCAATTCATTGGAGGAGAAGAACTCTTACGGTTATTTCAAACGCATTGGCCCGATTTTCTGGCCGATGAGGCGACCGTAATTTATCGGTACGTAAGTCAACTTGAGAAACGCCTCTCGAATCCGAGCGAGATGGAGACACTGACACTTCACTTTCCGGAGCTGACAAAGTTGGGGAGTGCGCGCCCACATTACGTAAGTACAGACTTCATCTTGTCACTGTATTGGATTGACTGCAGCTTGTTCATCGCGGTTACAGACATTGGTCGGCTGCCTCAAAACGTGTCCTCAGAAGAAGTAAAATCGCTCGTGGCGGAACTCCATGCCGTCCAACGTTATCTTGAACATCTGCATGAATGGGGATTCCTCAAACCTCATGAGCTTCGTCATCTGGCCGCGCTCGTTCAACGATTTGAGACTACGTTAGGTGAAGAATGGTCACATGGCAAAGCCTCAGGCGACGGCATCGGAACAAATCTTCAGGACATAGGAAAGCGGCAATTCCGCTGCAGGGATGTTGTCATGGTAGCCCAGAACCAACTTACGCAGGGCCTCAAGTCAGGAAACCAAATGATCGCTGGATATGTGGAGCTTGGAAAGGCCATCGATTTACGTGGTGGCCTCCAGTTAACTAGCTCCTTGGATCCGACTCTTTTGAATCACCATTCGGCTGTTGCTTGCCTTCTGGCGCACTCAGGAGCCGGCTTCAAAAAATCTATTTCAACTCGGCAAATGGTTTTGTCGGCAAACGAGATTCGTTCGTTCAGCGGGATAACGTACGTCACGGCTCCAGCCGGCTATGGTAAGACATCGTTTTGTCGGTGGAGTGCGCTTGAAGATCTTCGCACCTGGAAGAAAGGTAAAGGCTCCCACCTCCCACTCTACTTACAATTAGGGACCATAGATGCCATCAGTGTGAGGAGTATCGATAGGCTGCTTCAATTAGCCACTGAATCAGGTCTGCTATCTGAAACCGAATGGAGATCAGTTAACGAAGGCAGAATGCCGTTACGACTTTACCTAGATGGGTTGGATGAAGTGCCATTTAAAGAACAACGAGCCGATTTAATGGAATGCGCCCGTCTGCTGGCAGTCCGTCATCCTGATGCACAAGTGGTAATAACCGCGCGTGACTATTTGCTCGAACCGTGGGTGCGCGGCATCCGACGCCTTGACTTGGCGGGATTTGCGCGTTCACATGTTCAAGAACTGGCAGCAAAGCTGTTAAGTGATGAAAAGAATGCAGCTGAGCAGTTTATTCATCAAGTTGACTCATCGAAAGCGTTAACCGAATTGAGCCGCGTCCCTTTGCTCGCCACATTGATGCTACTGATTTTCCGACAATCTGGGGATCTTCCGGGCAAACGAACGGCTTTGTATAACACATTCATCGACTTAATGTGCGGGAGTTGGGATGCGATTCGCCGAATCCAGCGCCACAGCGCTTTCGGGCGAGAAGCAAAACTAGCAATTCTCGGGCGACTTGCATTTATGGCTCATTCCGCTCGGAAACGCCGTATCCCGATTTCGATGTTCCGCGAAGCCTGCACCAATGCAGCACCTGGGATGTTCGGTGGCGCCCTTGGTCACGAACGAGAAGCTCGAATGAGCGCGTTGCTTGGGGAAATGCTTGTCGATGGTTTGCTTCAGCAGTTTCAGGATGCCATCGAGTTTTCCCACCTTTCGTTTCAGGAGTTTTTGATGGCTAAGGAGTTGAGCCACACGTCCTTTAGCGAAGAAGCGAAAAATGTAATTTCAATGTACCTTCAGGGCGACGATTGGTTCGAAGAGGTGGTGCATTTTTTTGTTTGCTCAAGCGCAGATCCCGAAAAGATGGCGGATTGGATCGTCGAATTCTCACAGATTAAAGGAAGCGTTGAGGCGAGAAACCGTATCGCTCGGATTCATCAGGAAATTAGGACTGCGTTTCCGACATTATGTGTGGGACGATGATTTGAAAGGAGTGCATCCCGTGAGTGGCGCGCCCGTACCGTTCGGAGCCAATTCGCCGCAAGTTCCTAACAACTGTACAAACGCATTTCTTAGACTAGTGACTAGGGCGTGTCTTCAAAATCGATTTGTTGAATAAAGTGGCGCATTGTCACGTAATATAGAGCGCACAACATATATGCGTTCTACGGATCGCTTCTTCTTATCGGATCCGCTCTGGGAGCGGGTAAAAAAATTAACTTAGGGTGCGGGATTTTCGTTATCGTTACCGGAAACTCGCCGTTCTCGTGGTCGTCCACCCACCGATGACCGCCTCATGCTGGAGGCGATGATTCACATCTTGCGGGCCGGTTGTCCGTGGCGTGATTTGCCCGGGCACTTTCCGCCGTGGAGTTCGGTGTACACGCGGTGGCGGCGTTGGTGCCAAGCCGGACTGTGGCCCGCCATTTTGGATCTGCTGGCTGAAGGAGCCGCAGGAACCTTGCGCTACTTGGATGCCACGCACATCAAGGTTCATCAAGACG
>JBFMDG010000561.1:0-5231 GCA_040754135.1 Verrucomicrobiota bacterium | reverse complement strand
TCCGCTGGCTCCTGCCGGATTGGCGGTCAAAAAAATTGCGCAGCGAACCTGGAAATGGCCCAGGAACGCTGCGCAGCAATTTCATCGAAAGCTATTGCTTGGGCGGAGTGTTCGGGGCCGGACTGGTCCCGGGTGGCGCCGGCGCCGGACTCGCCGTCTGCGGAGCTGCCGGTGTTGTCGTTGTGGTATTCGCCGGAGCGGGAGCTGCCGGGTTGGTGATCGTCAATTGATTCACCTGACCCGTGTTCGCGCGCGGCAGCTCGATGCTCGAGCTCGTCGTCGGCAGGGCCGGCGCAGGCGCCGGGGCTGTTGCGGCGGCTTTCCTGCGCAATGCTTCATCCAGTTGTTCGCCGCTTCTTCGGGCCTCCGAATAATTGGCATTCAAAATCCACAGACCCACCGACATGCCAAGGAAGGTTGTTGCGGACCATTTGGTGATTTTAGTTAACGCGGTGCCAGAACCGGCGCCGAAGAGGGCATCGGTTGCGCCGCCGCCAAAAGCGAGGCCTGCCCCCGCCTCTTTCTTCGGCAATTGCAAAAGAATCAACAGCATTAAAAACAGGCAGTTCACCACCAGGATGAAAGTGAGGAATCCAATCAATAGGCTCATAAATCGTTATCGGTCTTAAATCGAGTTTTTGATAATATCAGAAAAACTCCGGATTTCCAGTGAAGCTCCGCCAACCAAAGCGCCGTCCACGTCCGGCTGAAGCATCAATTCACGGGCATTTGCTGCTTTGACACTGCCACCATACTGGACACGCACGCGTCGCGCCACCGTTTCGTCAAAGAGTCCGGCCAATGTGCGTCGGATGAAAGCGTGCACTTCCTGCGCTTGTGCGGGCGTGGCGTTCCGGCCAGTGCCGATGGCCCAGACAGGTTCGTATGCCAGAATCGTCTCTTCCATCTGCGCTTTGCTCAACCCCTTGAGGCTTCCCTCCAATTGGCGGCCCACCACTTTTTCGGTTTCGCCGGCTTCGCGCTCGGATAAGGTTTCGCCGATGCACACAATCGGCTTCAAGGCGGCGGCATGGGCCGCCAGGGCTTTGCGGGCGATGAGGTCGTCTGATTCCTTCTGGTACTGCCTTCGTTCAGAATGGCCGAGGATAACATAACGGACTGAGAACTCCTTGAGCATTCCGGCGGCGATTTCTCCCGTGTAAGCGCCAAAATTGTTTTCGCTCATATTCTGAGCGCCCAGTTTGATATTGGAATCGAGGATGGCTTTGGAAACCGCATCGAGCGCGGTGAAAGGAGGACAGACGACGATGTCGATTTCCTTGACGTTGCCGAGTTCGCGCTTGAGACCGTGGACGAGGTCGAGGGCTTCGGCCACGGTTTTGTTCATTTTCCAGTTCCCCGCGATGATGAGTTTGCGAGCTTTGTCCATCAGTTTTCTGTAAAAGTGCTTAGTTGAGATTCCGTTGAATACCAAGGGCTGCGTCAGTGAGCATCGGCGACTCGTGCCATTTCCATGGCTATTTCTCGGAGAGCGCGGCCACGCCTGGCAACACCTTGCCTTCTAGGAATTCAAGGCTGGCACCGCCGCCCGTGCTCATGAAAGTGACTTTATCCGCCAGGCCCGCCTTGTGAAGCGCTTTCACGCTGTCGCCTCCGCCAATGATGCTTTTTGCGCCGTGCTTTTGCGTTGCTTCCGACACCGCGCGGGCAATCGAAAAAGTGCCTTCTGAAAACCGCGCGTCTTCAAAAATTCCCATCGGTCCATTCCAAAGAATGGTCTTCGCGCCAAGGATCACTTCGCCATAGGCTTGGATTGTGGAGGGCCCAATGTCCACACCCGCCGCATCCTCAGGCAAATGCGGATTGCTGTTCACATGTGGATTTTGCAGTTCCGTCACCGGACGACCTTTCTTGTCCAGTTTGTCCGTCTTGACCGGAGTAGCCACCTTATCATCCACCGGCAGGTAGAATTTGATTTTGCGTTCCGTGGCTTTCTGCAATGCGGCATTGGCAACGTCCACCTTGTCAGGTTCCACCAGTGATTTGCCGGTGGAAAACCCACGCGCCAATTTGAAAGTGTAAGCCATGGCGCCTCCAATCAGGATGGCGTCGGCTTTATCAATCAAACGGTCAATCACCTGGATTTTATCGGAAACTTTTGCGCCACCCAGAATGACGATGAATGGGCGGGCGGGATTCTCGAGCTCTTCGCCGAGGAATTTCAATTCCCGTTCCATGAGCAAGCCGGCGGCACATTGGCCTCCGTGAGCTGAGATTGTGCGGGCAATTCCTTCCGTGGATGCATGGGCGCGATGCGCCGCGCCGAATGCATCATTCACGTAAACATCCGCCAGGCGCGCCAGTTTTTCGGCAAAGCCTAAATCGTTGGCTTCCTCCTCGCCATAATACCGCAGGTTTTCCAGCAGCAACACGTCGCCTGGTTTCAGCACCGAGACGGTCTGCTCCACTTTTTCCCCCAGACAATCATCGACAAAAGCAACCGGCCGTCCGAGAAAATCCGCCAAACGCGCCGCCACCGGCCGAAGCGACATGGAAGGTTCGCGCTTGCCTTTGGGACGGCCGAGGTGCGAGGCCAGAATAATTTTTGCACCGCGTTCCATCAGGAGTTCCAAAGTCGGCAACGTTTCTTTGATCCGCGTCGCGTCCGTGATGACCATTTGGCCATCTTTCTCTTCGAGCGGCACGTTGTAATCGACACGCACGAAGACGCGTTTGCCGCGCAAATCCAGTTCTCTGACTGTCAGTTTCGCCATAGTTGCGTTTTTAACAGGCCGGTCAGCATAGCGAAGCAGTCTACCGAGTCAAAGGGGAATTCTCAGGTCAAATCGACGCTTTGGTGTCGCTTAAAAACCGGGTTCCTCGAAATCAAAATTCATGGTCTGGGTCTTGGTCATTGGCCAATCCGAAAATCCTTCAGGAGTTCCTCAATGAATCTTCCTTTTGCTTTGCAATAGGCAATCGGTTCGCAAATCCCCGAGGCTAAAATGCGCTTTTTGAAATCTTCGTAATCCTGCCTCAGCTTCGCATTCGATCGTAGCGTGTCGCGAAACCAAACCAGTTCCTGATGTTCGCTGGAGTGCAGGGCGATGACATGCGCATGAATGCGAAAAAAGCCGCCTGCATGAGCAATCGCTCCCACCCGCATCGGGCGTTCTTCGGGAAACGGTTCCGGGCCGCCTTGCCTCTGAAATCCAAGCGCATCGAGTGTTTCGCGTGCGCGGCTGAGCAGTCCCGCAGGATACAGCACCGCCAGGTCGATAATGCCTTTGCCGCCGCACCCATCGATGGAAGTGCTGCCGATGTGCTCGACCTGCAACTTGGGTTCAACCTGGCAAATCATCGCAGAAAGCACTCGAACGATCCGCGGGATTTCAGGATCGGGCGCATGAAACTCTGCCGTTTGTTCCCAGTAACGGGCAATCTGCATAAAACTTTCGGCGGCACGACCGCCTCGCGACCCGCCAAACGGAGATCGCCGAAGGCGGTTTTGTTCGTTCAACCAATCGGAAACAGAATCAGGCCAGCCCTGGAATTCAGCTCAATCGCAGTTATATTTTTTCGGTTTGGGATGGAGGTTAACTCTCCGTCAAAAAAGAACCAAGGAGTTGTATGCCACAAAAATCATCCCCGAAAAAACCGTTGCGGCCGGCCCAAGCGCAAAAGAAACAGCCCGGGCGCGAATGGAAGATGAAACCACGCCCGCAGGTCCAGCTGCCGGAGTATCGTGCGGCAGGGAAACTTCAGGACAAAGTCGCTTTGATCACCGGCGGCGACAGCGGCATCGGCCGCGCCGTGGCGGTACTTTTCGCCAAGGAAGGCGCGCAGGTGGCGATCACTTACCTTGATGAAGAGCGCGACGCCAAAGAAACCGAACGCCTGGTGGCTGCGGAAGGTGGGAAGTGTGTCGCGCTTCGCGGTGATATTGGCGAAGAAATGATTTGTTTCGAAATGGTCGAGAAGACGGTGCGGCAATTCGGTCGTTTGGACATACTGGTGAACAACGCGGCCGAACAACACATGCAAGAGGATGTTCGAAAAATCACTGCCGCTCAGCTCGAACGCACTTTTCGCACGAATCTCTTTTCTTATTTTTACTTCGTAAAGGCCGCTCTGAAACACCTGAAGGCGGGCGGCACGATTATCAATACCACTTCGGTGACCGCTTACCGGGGCAGTGCGCATTTGATGGATTACGCCGCGACCAAAGGGGCGATCGTCGCGTTCACGCGGTCTTTGGCCCAAGCGCTGGTCGAGAAGGGAATCCGGGTCAATGGGGTGGCTCCGGGTCCGGTGTGGACGCCATTAATCCCGGCCTCATTTTCGGAAAAGCAGGTCGCCACTTTTGGTTCGGATGTGCCGATGAAACGCGCGGGTGAACCTAGCGAAATTGCGCCCTGTTTTGTTTTTCTCGCCTCCGCAGATTCCTCCTATATGACGGGCCAAGTGCTTCATCCCAACGGCGGCGAGATCGTCAATGGCTAACTTTCTTGTTGTGACTCGACCCTTTCAGAATCCATTTGCAAGTGACAGCTGCGCCGCAGACAATCGCAGAGAAGGAGCAGGCAAACATCTTGCTGAGTCTCATTACGGAGAGTGCATGAATAAGACGTCGCGGTATTCGGAAACCAAACCCCGCCTTCGATTTTTAAAACTTCATTGCTTCGTTTCGCTTCTGGTTTGCATGGCGAGTGAAGCAGCATCGCAGGAAACGACTTCCCTTTGCGTTCCGCGTGTCTTGTCGATGAACCAACGCGCCATCGTGCGTGTGTTGCATGGGAATGGGCGTTTTTCGGAAGACAGGAAAAACTGGATGCCGCTCCGTCAAGGACAGGAACTGCGCGCTTCCGCTTGGGTGGAAACCGATTTCGATTCCACCGTCGAACTATTCCTCGATCAGGTCGGACCGGTCATTCGGCTCCATCCAAACAGCCGCTTTCAAATCGAAAAGCAAGGTGGCTCGGCTTCATCCGGAATCACTCTGGCGCATGATTCCAACACGGAATCTTTTCCGGTGCGTGTCCGCGCCGTTCGCGGGGCAGCTCAGTTGCTTGATCGCGATGGAAAATGGCAGACATTGAAAGTGAATCAGTCGCTTTCGCGCGGCGCTGCGCTCCGCACCGATCTCAATGCCTGGATCGATCTGCACTTTCCTGAAAATGGACTCGTCCTGCGTCTGACCCCGCAAAGCCAAATCACACTCGACACCATCGATTACGACGCATTCGGCCGCTGGAAAATGCAGGAGTGGC
>JBFMDG010000560.1:0-5244 GCA_040754135.1 Verrucomicrobiota bacterium | reverse complement strand
AGTTCGCGTAAACGTTCGATGAACTCAGGATCGCGCGCGCGGTTGGGTTGCAGCACCGGCACGTTCCACTTCGCCGCTTCGGTTTTCACGGGCGTGGGCTGAAGTTTCAACTCGCGGCCTTTGGGCTTGTCGGGCTGGGAAACAGCAACGAGAAGGGAAATAAACGGCGACTGCGCGAGCGCAGACAATGTGGCGCAGGCCAATTCCCCCGTGCCCATGAAAATGGTTCGCGCTGGCGTGATCATCGATCAGGTGAGGTGACGAATTCCGGCATGAATGAGCTGCATGCGGTGGGTTGAATGCGCTATGAATGATTTGGTTCGATCCGGTTCATCGGCCAACGCTTCGAGGATTTCGTGTCGAGAATTGCGCTGGTTCGTTGGTTGCGCTGGCGCCGGACTGGCCTGTTCCATTGCAGTGGTCGGCCTTACTTCAGCAAACGCCGTGGCTTGGAGAATTGCGGCCGACCGGCGCGAGCGGCTGAAGTCGAGGGCGGTGCGACCGTTGGACCGGACACCGTCCGTTTCCCGAGCGAGGTGCCGCAGCTCGTGCACAGAAATTCGAACAAATCTCCGCCAGGCAAAACGAGGAGCAGCTTTTCCCGCACGGGCTGCGAGCGCCGGCATTTCGGACAATAAAGCTCGCTGGCTGTAAATTTTCCAAATTGCGATCCCATTACAGATCAAATTTCGCTATCGTTCGCAAAATGTCACGCAGGACGTTCACCGGCGTCTGCGTGGAATCGATGGTGTGAACGAGGTTGGCCCCGTAAAAATCGAGCACTGGCTTGGTTTCTTTTTCGTAAGTCTCGAGCCGATGGCGGATGACATCAAGGTTGGCATCATCGAGTCGGTTTTCCCGCAGTGCGCGGCGTTGCAGGCGGTCGGTGAGTTTTTTCAAATCCGAGCAGGTGAGGTTGAAGACGGCTTTAACGTTGAGCGCGTCCTGCAGCATTTCGGCCTGGTGCAGGTTGCGCGGGATGCCATCGAGCACCAAGGTGTCGCGTTCCGGATTGAAACGTCCGGCCTGGCGGGATCCAGAGATGCTTTCGCGCCAAAGGCGAATGGTGGCTTCGTCAGGGACAAGCTGGCCGCGCGAAGAATACTCGATGAAAATGCGACCGAGTTCATTTTCGATGGTTAGATTCCGAAAAACATCGCCGCAAGCGCAGTGGAAGAAATGGGGGATCGTGCCGAGAATTTTGCCCTGAGTTCCTTTGCCGGCGCCAGGAGCGCCGAAAAGCAGGATTGTGCGGTATTTCATATGGACTCGGTTCTTGGCCTGCGAGCGCGGGACCCACTGCGAGGCAGTTTCCTGCTCTGCTGGATCAATGTTTGGCGTCTTTGTGGCGGACCTGAACTTCGGTGATTTCTCCAAAACTCACCGATACTTCGGTGGCGCCGCGCAGCAACTGGAGATGCATTTCGTTCGAGGAAATCCGGCTGATGCGTTTGGCCACATATTCGGCCTTCGGCGTGCGAACGACCAGCACCAGATCTTTTTCGGCTTCGCTTGGCACGACGCGAAAAAATCCAGGGAACTTCGTTTCGAAAAAGCGGCGGTTGAAAGTCGTGTCGCCGCGTTTGTAGGTGGCCTGTTCCATAGCGCCGCCCGATGGGCCCGGACGTTCGGCAGAGGCAATCGACAAACTGCTGCCGGTGCCCGTCGCCGCCATTGGATTCACCACCGTGGCGGCGGCTTCCGCCTCCGGCGCTGCGCCTTCGGCCATCGATTCATCCTCGAGCGTCGGCATGGCCAGGAAAAACAGCGGACCGAGAATCGGCAGGATTACAGAAATTCCGCAGACCATGGCGATGGGGCGATGGCGAAAGACGGCCACTTCGTACGCGGCATAGAGGTTGCCGATAAAAAGCACGATCAAAACGAGCACGCCGGCGGGTGTGGCGAACGCCGCGCCGAGGGCGATTTTCTTTTCCGGACGTTCGACCCGCGGCACAGGCTTGATTGGAATATCCTTTTTTTCGGCGCGCTGGCGTTGTTTCACTTCGGGAGGAATCTCAATAAAAGGCTCGGCAAAGCGGGTGGCCCGCGAATCTTTGGCAATTTCCTTCAGCGACTCTTGCGTGAACTTTCCCCAGCTGATCCGGGGAGAAAAGCCGCCGATATCGAGGCGGAAACTGACACCGTCTTCGTTGAACCCCGCCGGATCTCCCCGAATGATGTCGCCATTGAGAAGCTTGTACTCTCCCGCCAAACTGGGAAGGCCAAGCAAGGCGATCCAGCCAAACAGCACAACCAAACAATAAAACCTGCGCATGATTGGCGTTTGATAGCAAACGCGCTGCCGTGACGGAAGCAAAATTCAGGAGCCGCCGGAAATTTCGTAAGGGCCCACTGCAACTCGTCGTCGGCTGCTTTTTTTCACGTCCGCTTGGGGGAACCCCTTTTTTGCATCGTCTGCCGTGCTGAGATGATTGCGGGAATTCATCGCTCCAAATCAAACTTGCGCGTTGCCCAATTGATCGAGCAACTCTTCCACGGTCCAGTTGGCCCGGGCCCTTTCAAGATCATCGGCCGTGGCGCCGTGCTGCCAAACTCCGAAACGCAGCAGTTTTGCCGGGTCGCCTTCGAGACCAGGCTGAGCCAGCAGACCGCCAAGATAACCTGCCAACACATCGCCACTGCCGCCTTGGGCCAGATTTGGATTGCCGGATGAATTGATGAAAATGTCGCCCGTGCTTCTGCCAATGACCGTTTGATGCCCTTTCAAGATGATCCATGCATTGGCAAATTTTTTGGACAATTCACGCACCGCGCGAATCCGATCGTTTTGCACATCGGCAGATGTCGTCTCGAGAAGGCGGGCCGCTTCGCCCGGATGAGGCGTGAGCACGCGCAGTGCGTTCGACGAAATGGGCCCCGGCGGCACGAATGCCAAACCGCTGGCATCGACCAGCAGGTGACAGGGAGAATGTTTCCAGAATTCCGCCACATGTTGCTTGATGCTTTCGGGCAGGTCGCGCGCGGCCAGGCCCGGCCCGCAAACAATTGCGGTCATGCTGTCCGGCCATTGCCATTGAGAGGACCACGGGTGCACCATCGCCATTTGCAATTGGCTCGCAATAGGCACGTAGGCCGGTTGCGGCGTGGCCAATGTCACCAGTCCAGGCCGTGCCCGCAATGCGCCGCGCGCGGCGAGGATGGCCGCGCCATGGTAGCCGACGCTTCCGGCCAGAATTCCGACATGGCCAAAGGCGCCCTTGTGCGTGTCCACTCGCCGCGCGGGTGGGTAGCCGGCGAAATCCTCCGGCAAAATCCATTGCGTTTCCGATCGGATCGGGCAGGGGATCAACCCAATGTGCGGTTCGACTTCGAGCCGCCTCACAAACGGCCACGCCTTTTGCTTCAGCAGTCCTTTTTTCGGCGCGCCCAACGTCAATGTCACCGTCGCGCGAACCGCTGCCCCCTCCGCATCTCCCGTGTCGGCGTTCAAGCCCGAGGGCACGTCAATGGACAGGATAGGCAATTGCGTCTCGTTGATGGCCTCGATGAACCGGACCCATTCGGCATTGAGCGGACGATTCAAGCCGATGCCGAAAACGCCATCAATGATGAGCGCGGCTGGCACGGACAATTCCGATTTGAAATCGGCGAGGCCTTGCACCGGGCCGGCGATATTGATCAAGGCCACTTCGCGGTCATTGAGATTCTGGCTGGTGTAGCGCGCGTCGTCGCCATTATGGCCTTTGCCCGCGAGCACCAGAATCAGATCGCCTGGGCGCGTCAGCAAGCGCGCGCGTTGCGTCACCAAATGGCCGACGCGGCTGATGACTTCCGTTTCTGTGCGCCCGGCAGCCCAGGTGGCTTGTTCCCATTGACGCATTTGGGCAACGCTGATGACAGGAGCGGGCATGACGGGGAATTAAAAAGTAAAAATGCAAAATTCAAAATGAAAAATGCAGGAGTGCAGAAGTGATGAGAAGTGATGAGAAGTGATGAGAAGTGATGGGAGTAAAGGAAGCGAATGCGGCCAGGTTGTTGATTTTATGGCCTGCACACATTGGGGTTTTTAACGAGTTCCGAGCAGATGTTCCCCCGTGGATGAACGCACTGGCTGATTTTGCGCTGGCGTGTGGGCAATGTAACTGGCCGCTTCATCGGTTGAAATGTGAGACGCCCAATATTGACAATGCTAACGAAGCAAAGGTGAATGTGCGCTGTGGCGAACACGTAGATTCATCTCTGTGCGGAAAAAGGAGCTCATGAAAACCGAAAAAGAAAAGATGCTGGCCGGCGAGCTTTACGATCCATTGGACGCGCAACTTTCCCGTGAGCGCCAGCGTTGCCGCGACTTGTTGAAACAACTCAACGATTCGCGCGAAGATCAGACAGAGGAACGCCGGCACATTTTGACGGAGCTGTTCGGGCGCGCCACCGACGCATGGATTCAACCGCCATTCTATTGCGATTACGGATACAACCTGCATCTCGGCCGAAAGGTGTTTTTCAATTTCAACTGTGTTGTCCTCGACGTGATGCCTGTGCGCGTTGGGGATAATGTGCTCTTTGGGCCTTCGGTTCAGGTTTACACCGCCACGCATCCCCTCCGTGCGGCGGATCGCCGCTCATGGCTGGAGCTGGCCAAGCCGGTGACGATTGGTTCCGATGTTTGGATCGGTGGCGCAGTCGTGATTTGCCCCGAGGTGACGATTGGAGATCGTTCCGTAATCGGAGCGGGAAGCGTGGTTACGCGAGCCATTCCGGCTGATGTGTTTGCCGCGGGAAATCCTTGTCGGGAAATTCGCAAGCTGGAATCGTAGCTTAGACCCATCCCGCCGACTCAAAGCAGGTTCTGGTCGGGAGGCGGCATGTCGGCAAAGGCTGGCACGGCCTTCGCCTTCCGAGCTTGGGTTCGCGGAATCAACCTGGTTCGCCAATCCACTGATAAAGGCTGTCAAAGATTTGGCTTGAAAATAGGAGGTGGGCCTTGACAAGGTCCGCTTCAAGCGTTGACCTAATAAATCATCTTCATGCAGGAGAAGCGCCGCCTTTCTTTTCTGACGCGCATCGCCATTTTGGCCGGGTTTTACTTCGTGGGCGGAATCATTGGCGAAGTCACCAGCTTTCGTTCAGGCAGTCTGGTGCTACCCGCATCGGGCATTGGCGTGGCTGCTTTGCTTCTGTTCGGCCAGCGATTTTGGCCAGGGGTGGCTTTGGGAGCTGTTTTCATCGGCTTAGACCGCGATGCTGGACTCGGGATACTCAGTCTCGGTCCGATCGTGG
>JBFMDG010000559.1:0-5261 GCA_040754135.1 Verrucomicrobiota bacterium | reverse complement strand
GACCGCCGTTTCAATCGATCCAAAGCCCGTGATGACAATGACCACAGCGGGCGGGTTGAGCTGGCGGGCTTTGTTCAGAATATCGAGGCCATGCGCCCGAGTCTTGTCGAGGTAAAGATCGGTAATCACCAGCTCGGGAGCGATGGTTTCAATCGCTTCGATGGCAGCATTGCCGTTCGTGAAAGGAAAGACTTCGTGCCCTTCTCCGCGCAGGAGTTCGGTCACCATTTGGACCATGGTGATCTCGTCATCTACCAACAGGACTTTGGCCATGGAGCGAGGCTAAACTGAGTAACGCCGTTGGACAAGAATTCTCGTGTGCAATCGAAACGAAACGCGCCTGACTACCGTCCGGGCGGATTGATGATTTCGCTCATCTTGAAGATGGGAAGAAACATGCAGATTACGATGCCGCCTACGACCACACCGAGAAAGACAATCAAGAGCGGTTCGATGAGGGAAGTCAGGCCGGAAAGCGTGGTTTCGACCTCCTCATCCAAAAAGTCCGCCACCCGTTCGAGCATCGAATCGATTTTCCCGGTTTGCTCCCCTGCCGTCATCATACGGATGATCATGGTGGGAAAGATCGGATGCTTGGAAAGCGCCGAGGAAATTCCATCCCCCTTTTCGATATCGCCGGCGGCTACGCGGATGGCTTTTTCCATGATCACATTGCCGCAGGTATTGGCGACGATGTTCAACACTTCGAGAATGGGGACGCCGCTGCGGATCAATGACGCCAGGGTCCGGGTAAAACGAGCCAGGCAGATTTTATGGGCGATGACTCCGAAAATGGGCAGTTTGATGCGGGTGCGATCCCAGAATTCGCGGCCTTGTTTGGTTTTGATATAAGCGAACCATCCATAAACAATCCCGCCAAACGCGGGCAACATGTAGAGCAAATACTTCTGGAGGAACTCGCTGACGTTGATCAAATACTGTGTCGGGGTCGGCAACTTGGCGCCGAATCCGGAAAAGATATCGGCAAACACCGGAACCACTTTCACGAGCAGAAAGATGGTGATGGCAATGGCGATAAACGTGACCGCGGTGGGATACATCATCGCCGATTTCACTTTCTTGCGGAGGCGGGCGGTATTTTCCAGATAGGTCGCGAGTCGGGAAAGGATTTCGGCAAGCAAACCGCCTTTTTCACCGGCGTCCACCATGCAGACAAAAAGCTTATTGAACACTTTCGGGTGTTTTTGCAGAGCGGCCGAGAAATTGTCACCGCCTTCGACGCGGGTGCAAACGTCGCGGATCACGTCGCGCATGACTTTATTGCTGGTTTGTTCGGCGAGAGCCTGGAGCGACTGCACCATGGCCAAGCCCGCATCGATCATGGTGGCCAATTGGCGGGTGAACATAACCAGGTCGGCCAAGGGAACGGAGCCACCGGCAGTTTTGCCTTTCTTGCCTACTTTTTCCTGAATGGAGACGACGAGGAGATTTCGGTTTAACAGCGCCGCAATGGCCGCTTGTTCCGAGGCTGCATCGATCGAATTCCGAATTTCGCGGCCGGATCCAGCTTCACGAGCCAGGTAGGTGTATGAAGGCATAAGCGACTTTCGGCATCATTGCTAGCAACGAGCCGGAAAAATTGCAAGCCCCGTCGGGAATTCTGGATGGATTCAGCCGCTTTCAGCGGAGCCAGTGCTGCGAAATTAGGATGCTTTGGTAAAAAAATTATTCTTCACACACTTCACAACTTCATCAGCGCGCTCGCGATTGTGAATGCGCATCAAAAAGAAAAATGACGGGCTGGAATCACGCCAACCCGTCACTCTTAGCCTCCCAAAGATCAGCCCTTGTAAACAATCATCACGCCGTAATCGGTCATCAGCTTTTGCGAACCGATGTCGAGATGCGTGTAGGAAAGTGTGTTGATGCTGACGATGTTTTGTTCGCCAACTTTCGCCAGGAACTCCGAGACGATTTCATCGAAACGATCGTGACCCACCTCGACGCACTCCGTGCGTTTGATACTTTTGATGCGGAGTTTTTTGTCACCGTCTTTGGCGGAGACTTCAAGGGGGGGGCGCGGTTTTTGAATCAGGATTTCCGTGGGTGTGTCATGCACAGGCACCGAGAAATGGTATTCCTGTTTCGCCGCCGCCGAAGTCGCAATGGGATTGACGGCGTGGAGATTGGCCGGATCGGGTTGCGGAATAACGATCGAAGCCCCGCAAGATGGACAGGAAATTTCGTCCCCGGCCAAAGAGGCATCGGCTTGCAACTGTTGTTTGCAGTTTGGGCAACTGAACATGACATCCATAGCGACCTCTTAGCTAGCTTGTGGTTGAAAGTTGTGCCGAGCATACCGGGCGTTACCGGCCAATTCTAGCGAAAAGTTCGGAAGCCCTACGGACGCGTTCAAAAACAACCGGACCGCGCTACTGCACCGGAGCATTTCCTTTCCCGGCGCTGAAGCATTCAGTCGAAGCAACTCACGAGAAGCGGCGGAATTACTCGTACGTTTTCGCGAGACTTTTGATTCGGACTTGAACAGGTGAATTCAGAGGGGTCCGGGCTTTTACTTCCTTGAAAACCCGGCGGGCTTGCGACGGATTGGATGGGCCCACGAGCACTACGTAATCGAGTTCGATGTCGGCCAGTCTGGGATCGCTCACCCAACGGCGGTACTGGTCGAGCCATTTTTTCAATCCTGCGGCGCCCTGTTTTTTGGCGTTTTGCAAGGAAGCTTCATATTGAGGCGCGAGACCGGGCAATGTGGCAACTGGCGCGTTGGCCGGTTTCGCTTCGGTTTTTTCCTCGGCGTAATCGCCCTTGCGCTCGACCTCCTTGTAATGTTGATAAAGGACTTTCGCCAAATACAGCGCCCCGAAAATGAGCAGCAGTGTGATGAGCTGTTTCATGTCTCCTCCACTCGTTCGATGCGCGCTCCAAGGCGGCGCAGTTTTTCATCCAGGTTTTCATAACCTCGGTCCAAATGATAAATTCGCTTCACCATCGTCTGGCCTTTGGCCACCAGCCCGCCAATAATCAAAGCCGCCGACGCCCGCAAATCGCTCGCCATCACCGGCGCCCCGCTCAAGGGCTGCCCACCTTTCACAATGGCGCTCGGGCCTTCGATGGCAATATCCGCCCCCAAACGCGCCAGTTCACTCACGTGCATGAACCGCGATTCAAAAATGCGCTCGGTAATGATGCTGATGCCGGGCGTCAACGTCATCAATGCCATCATTTGCGCCTGCACATCCGTGGGGAATCCAGCGTAAGGCTGCGTCGTGATATCAATCGGTTTCAACCGCCCGCCCCGCCGCACCACCAAGGCGGGCCCGCGTCTTTCCACCTTCACCCCCGCCTCTCGAAGCTTGTCGATGACCGCTTGAAAGTGATCCGGGCGCGCCCCGTGAATGGTGATTTCCCCGTTCGTGGCCGCAGCCGCAATGGCAAAAGTGGCCGCCTCGATCCGATCGGGAATAACTTCGTGCTCCGTTCCATGCAACCGTTCGACGCCCGTGATCGTGATGGTCGGACTCCCCGCGCCGGAGATTTTTGCTCCCATGGAATTGAGACAATTTGCCAGATCAACCACTTCCGGTTCGCAAGCCGCGCTGTCGATGACCGTCACCCCATCGGCAAGAGTGGCGGCCATCATGACATTGGCGGTGCCGAGGACGGTGGGACCGGAACGGCCTCCAAGGAAAACCTCCGAGCCAATGAGCCTCGGGGCGGTGGCATTGACATAACCACTTTCCACCGAAATCTTCGCGTTCAAGGCTTTCAGGCCTTTCAAATGCAAGTCAATTGGCCGCGATCCGATGACACATCCGCCGGGCATCGAAACTTTGGCCTTATGCAAACGGGCGAGGAGCGGTCCCAGGATGCAAATCGAGCCGCGCATCTTGCGAATGAGGTCATAGTCGCCAACGCCCTTCACCTTCTCCGCCCGCACGGTGAGGGCTGAATTCTGAAAATTCACTTCCGCTCCCATCGAGGAAAGGATCTGGCCCATGAAGGTGACGTCGCTCAGGTTTGGAACCCGGCGAATGGTGCAAGTCTCGGAGGTCAAGAGCGTGGCCGCCATCAGGGGCAAGACGGAGTTTTTGGCTCCGCTGATGGTGACTTCGCCATGCAGCGGCACGCCTCCTTTGATCAATAACGCATCCATGTTATGACAATGGGCCTGTTCAACTTGCGGTTCGCGCGTTTTCGGCAGGTCAGTGTTTCAAGATTCATTGCGCTGCGCAATAATGATTCGCGAACGGCCGGTTAGATCCGCGATCACTGCGCGCACCAACCAACCGTGGCGTTCGAGCAAGTGGCTGATGTGATCCGCCTGTTCATCGCCAAACTCGACCAGCAAGTTTCCTTCAGGACGGAGAAAGCGCCCGGCTTGCTCCGCCAGCAAACGGTAAAAGTTCAATCCGTCCACACCGCCATCGAGGGCCAGGCGCGGATCGTGATTGCGCACTTCGGGCGCCAGCGTTTCGATTTCAGCCGACGGGATATAAGGGGGATTCGAAACAATCAGGTCAAACCGCCGGTCGAGTGGGAGGGATTGAAAACCATTGCTCAACACGAACTCGATCTGATTTTCCACTCGATTCAAAACGGCATTTCGCCGGGCCACATCGAGCGCGTGCGTCGAGAGGTCAATGGCGACGATTCGGCTTCGCGGGCAATGCGTGGCCATGGCGATGGCCAGGCAACCGCTGCCCGTGCCAAAATCGAGCGCGGCTGGCGGATCATTTTCCCTTGGGACAACGGAATCGAGCAGGCGATTGGCCTGTTCAGCGAGCAATTCGGTTTCCGGGCGCGGCACAAGCACATGCGAATTGACCTCGATTTCGAGCCCGCAAAATGAGGTTGAACCAAGAATATGCTGAAGCGGTTCGCGCAGCGCGCGGCGCTTGACGAATTCGCGCAGCGTTTGCAGCTCCGCTTCACTTATCGCGCGCTCGAAATTCAGGTAGAGCTGCAAGCGCGGCATGCGCAACACATGCGCCAATAGCAATTCGATCTGAAGTCGCGGCGATTCGACTCCTTTATTGGCGAGGAATTCGGTGCTGCGCTGAATGATTTCCAAAACGGTCACGGCGGTTACCATACTCACCGGCGCCATGGAGACAATCCCTTCCTGTTCCGCGGGCAATGATCATCCGGTCGCATTGAGAGAATGCGCCGCGTCCTCAACCAATTCCTCACGCATGAACAGAACAGAATGATCCAACTAAGGCTTGCTTGCGCCGGGGCCAATTTCTATTTTCTGGCTTATGCGACGAACCATTTTTCTT
>JBFMDG010000558.1:0-5267 GCA_040754135.1 Verrucomicrobiota bacterium | reverse complement strand
AGCCGGCCAAGTGTCCTAACAGCACAGCGGCGGCAATACAGGCAAGCGAGATCGCTCCGGTGGTGAGCCGGACCTGCCAATCATCTGGATATAATTTCATACGATTACTTTTCTCAGAACCGTGCTCGGTCCTCGCCGCCTTGGCCATGGCCAAAAATCCTCGAGGCAGAGCCCCACGCAATTTCAGACCGGCGCCAAGCACGCGGCGCCTTTGTATGGCCTAATAACGCGCCACCGACGAGAAGAGGAAAGTTGCAACCAGCGTCACCCCTTCCAACAGGTTGTTCACGGTTTATTTCAGTTTGCGGGATGCCAACACCGACAATCGGCATCAGGGGCATCAGGTGTGAATCGCGAATAGAGGAAACCGTATGAACAGGGGATGGGAGCGTCAAGGTGAATGCAGGCAGCAAGGCAGCAAGGGATGAGAAATGCGGGGCAAAGACGGCAGGGGAAGGTGCTGCCATATTCGAAGTGAAGTTGTCTGGATCCCAGTCGCGGCGCACCGGCAAATGCTCGGCTTGTGGGCAATGACCTCCCGAACCTGAGCCGCCGTGCAATTGACCTACCTCGAATCCTTGCGCGATGTCATGCAAGCCTGGACCGCAGTTTCGGCGTTCGGCAGAAGCCTGGATCTTTGCTGAGCTGTTATTTGGGCCCGCCCAATTTCAGAGTGTCATCCGGGTTTTCACCAGAGAGCTTTCAGCTAAAGGCTGAATTGCGTCTTCGACATGCCGCTTTAGCGTAACCCCGCAGTAAATCCTTTTGAGATGAGAGAGGTGCTGGTGGAAGAACAAACGCTTCGCGGAGCCGAAATGTCCTTGGTCGTGACTTGATGAAATTGTGGAAACGTGAGGCCTTTGTAAAAGCGGCGCTGACCTCTTAAGCCAATCCTGATCTGCCACCGCTCGCTTGCCGAGAGCACTGCGCACCGAACAGCGCGAAAAAAACAGAATCAATGACTTTGATCGTGGCGATGGTCTGCGACACGGTCCCACGGTGCCTCGACTTGAGGGTGCGAATCGCTTTGCCCGCAAGAGCCACAACATCATGAACCAAGCTTGAGCTATGAAAGAAAATGAGAAATCCAAACGCAAAACGCATGATAAAGAGGACGCCAATCGCGATCCATTCAACTGTGAACCCGGAGCACACCCGGTCGGCACGGGTGTCGGTGCGGCCACCGCTGGAGCAGCGGGCGCAGGCATCGGGGCTGTCGCCGGACCAGCCGGCGCCGCGGCGGGCGCAGTGGTCGGGGCTGTCGCCGGAGGTCTTGCCGGCAAGGCTGCCGGAGAAGCCATAAATCCCACGGAATCGCCCAATCTCGGAAAATACATCGATTACACCGTTGTGGATCAGGAAGGCAATCGTGTCGGAACCATTGACGCCGTTTGGCAGGATCACACCGGGCAACCCGCTTACCTGGCTGTGCGCACGGGATGGCTCGGACTGGGGCGAGCCCATGTGATACCGGCACAGTCTGCCGAAGTCAGCGATGCCACTCGGAGAATTCGAGTGCCCTACAGTACTGACTTCATCAAGAACGCCCCGTCATTCGACTGCCAGGCGGATGTTACTCGCGAAGCCGAACGGGAGATCCGCGGATACTACGGATTGCAAGAGCGCGGTCCGGCGCAAGAGGAAGCCCGCGTTCAACTCAAAGAGGAACAGGTCACCGTGGGCAAACGCGAAGTCGAATATGGCGGCATTCGTCTGCGCAAGATTGTGCGTACGGAAACTGTTAGCCAACCGGTTCAGTTGAAACGGGAAGAAGTTGTCGTGGAAAGAGTGCCTGTGCATGAACGTGGCAGCGCAGCCGGGACGGAATTCGCCGAGCAGGAAATCTTCATCCCTTTACGAAAAGAAGAACCTGTCGTAGCCAAGGAAGCGGTGGTGCGCGAAGAAGTGCGCGTCGGTAAAAAAGCCGAATTTGAACACACGGACATTACCGAGCAGGTGCGCAAGGAAGACGTGGAAATTGAAGAAACCACGGGCGGCCCCGAGAAACGCAGGGCGGCGTGAACAAGCAGAATAAAGCCGTGAAATGCTTTCTGACAGGGAAGGCACTTGATAAATCCTTTGAAAGTCGTCGCTCAACAGCACGGCCTGGGATTTTGGATGCCCATCTGCGCCTTCTCTGTCGGGAACCTCACTTCAAATTGTCTTTAGCACCGCTGGGAACAACAGGGTTGTGCGGGCGCGGCATGATGGGAAAGTGGTCGCATTGATGAACGGCGAATTGCCATGATCTTCAAAACCATCAAAAGCGAAGGGCTGGCCGCCATCTCCTATCTGCTCGGAGATGATAACGCCGGCGAGTGCGCCGTGATTGATCCGCGGCGTGACGTGGATGTTTATCTCGAAGTGGCCCGCAAGCAGAATGTGCGGATCACCCATATTTTCGAAACGCACATTCACGCGGATTACGTCTCCGGCAGCGTCGAGTTGGCGGGATTGACCGGAGCCAAAGTGCACGTTGGGAAGAGCGCCGATTATCAATTTCCAGCGGAGCAAATGCCGGAGGGCTCTGAACTGAGCTTGGGGGACTTGAGGATTCAAGTGCTGCACACGCCGGGACACACGCCCGAACACATGAGTTTGTTGATCAGTGGCGGCCAGGGTGCGAGCAAACCGTGGGCGGTTTTCACTGGGGACACGCTCTTCGCGGGAGAGGTGGGCCGGCCGGATTTGGTTGGCGGCGGGACGGAAATGACTTTGGCGAGGCAGCTGTATCACAGTCTCCACGAGAAACTGCTCAAGCTTGGCGATGAGGTGGAGGTGTATCCGGGTCACGGCGAAGGATCACCATGCGGGGGAAACATCGGGGATCGTGACAGCACGACCATTGGCTATGAGCGATTGCATAATCCGAAATTGCAGGCGCGCAGCGAAGAGGCATTTGTCAAAGCCGTTCTGGATGGCCTGCCTCCAGCGCCGAGCTATTACTCGAGGATGAAACGCGTGAACGCATCCGGCGCGCGGCTGCTGCGTTGTTTGCCGGTTGTGCCCCCGCTGGGGCCGAAAGAGTTTGCCGGGAAAATGCAGCACGAAAATCAAATCGTGGTCGATGCGCGCGAGATCGAAGATTTTGGCGGCGCGCATATCGATGGGGCGTTGAACATTGCTTTGCGCGAGGAATTCCCGATTTGGGCGGGTTGGATGCTGAGCCCGGAGGAGCACGTGTTGCTTGTGCTGACGCATGAAAACGAGTTGGAAACGGCCGTTCGCCATTTGCTGCGCATCGGCATCGACAGCATTGCCGGTTATTTGCGAAAGGGAATGCGGGGCTGGATCGAGGCCGGACTGCCATTTCGCACCCTGCCTCAAATGAGCGTTCATGATTTGAAAGACGTGGTGATGGACGCGAAACGCGACGGCTGGCAGGTGCTTGATGTGCGCCGCGATGACGAATGGCGGCGCGGCCGAATCCCACATGCGCAACATATCTTTGCCGCGAATTTGCCGGGGCGCGCGAACGAGCTCGACCGGCGGCGGCCGGTGGCGGCCTATTGTGGGAGTGGATACCGCGCGAGCATCGCGGCCAGTGTCCTGGAACGGAGCGGGTTCGAGCGCGTGTTCAATGTTCCCGGAAGCATGAAAGCCTGGAAAGCGGCCGGGTATCCTGTGGAAAAACCCGAGTGAATTCGAGTGGCAGCATCGCCACTCCCGAGTTTCGCCCTATGGCCATTTTTCAAGCTCCTCCTTTGTTGAAAAGGTGAGCGCGGCTCCAGTTGCAACCCTTCCGACAAAAGCTTCGGACAATGGCGTGGCCGGAACAGCCGCGATCCGGCGGCGTCTTGCCGATGAAGGTGGCGTTTATTTCTGGCGATAGAGCCAGACGTAACCGGTCCGCTCTTCTTTCATGAACTCCTCGCGCTGCTTGTAAAGCGCCTGATATTTCTTTTGCGCGGCGGCGCGTTCCTTGTCATTCGAGGCATTGTCCCTGGTTCTCATGGCCTCGTTAAACTCCTTCTCCCATTCGCTCAAACGAGTCTTGTATTGGTCCGCGCTGACTCCTTTCACCAATGACACCAGCGTGATTGCGTCACCCACCAGCAGGTCCAGCTTGCCGTCGCCGTCGACGTCATCGGCGTAAACTCGGGTGGAACCGGCTGGCCCGGTCAAATCATCTTCATTGACGATCTGATTGGGTTTGATGCCTGGGCCTGGCCGAATGAGCCAGATGAAGTTTTTCAGTTCGGGAACTTTTCCTTTGCCGGCGCGATTCTCGGCCCATTGCACGCCGCCGGAATTCGAGCCGCTCAGCAAATCCAGGTCGCCATCGCCATCCCAATCGACGACGAAAGGATCGCTATGGGCGCCCTCGACGTTCAAGCGAGCTTTTCCACATAACAACGGTTGCGGGGTCGGATCGAACTTCCCGCCGCCGCGCCCCTCAAAGAGGTAAAAACTTCCAGCAAAATTCCCGACCACCAAATCGAGTTTGCCATCGACATTCCAATCGACGGCGGTCGGACGCGTGCAGATGTTCTGGGTTTGTTCCTCCTTGTTTTTGATGGGAATGATGAGCGGTTTTTTGTCAGTCCCATTCAAAACGGCGGCTTGTTTGAAACCGCCCCCGGGCTGCCCCCAAAGCACTTGAAACAACCCCGCCATGGAATCTTCCATCCGCGAATAAGATCCGGAAAGAATATCGCGATGGCCATCTTCATTGAGATCCACAAACTGTGGAGTCGAGCTGGTGCATCACCAGACGCCAGGCACCGTGGCCACTTTCCCTTCCGCTTGCAGCCATTCACCGGCTGCCAGTCGCGTTCCACCCAACCCTTTGTAAAACTTGATCTTTCCATCCCGAAATTGTCCGACCAACAAATCCTTCTTGCCGTCGCCATCGATGTCCGCCCAGCAGGGTGAGGCCCAGCCGGGAGGCTCGACGCGTGCGTATTGGTCGCCGCCTTTGAGGCGGACGGGTGGATCGAATTCGACCGCATCAATGCTGGCAGCACAAAGGCCGACAGAGAAGATCATGGATTGCAGAAGTGTTGGTTTCATAAAAGGCATGGTTTGTTTCAGGGGCAACGAAAGGTCTTTGACCGGGAGCCGATGCGTAACTCACGCTCGACAAATCATTACTGCATGCTATCACGCCCTATTGGACGGGCAAATTGTTATCCTGCTCAATCTTGATCATAACCATCCAGGCCAGCCGCCAGATGCGGGCTGCGAAACAGCGCGGCTGTTCGACTGCGGCTGAATACAGCGCTGGCTTGGCCATGCTCTTCATGAGTTGCCTGGGATTACTCGCC
>JBFMDG010000557.1:0-5270 GCA_040754135.1 Verrucomicrobiota bacterium | reverse complement strand
ACACGCCGGACCTACGCGCACCAAGCCAATTCACCCTTACTGTTCTGCAACCATTGCAGAACGATACGCAACCGTTGCAGAACGTTCTGCAACGGACGGAATTTCAATCGTTGCAGACATCAGAACAAAAGAAACAAAGGAAAACAAAGAAAGAACAAATCACCGCTGGCGCTGAGTGTGAGGAAATCTATGATCAATTTCCGCTTAAGGCGGGGAAGCCGACGGCACTCCGAGCGATCGCCAAATGCCTGAAAGAGTTCTCGGCGGACTACCTCATGGAGCGCACGAAAGCTTTTGCCAAGGCGCGTAACGGCGATCTTAAATTCTGTCCGTACCCGGCAACGTGGTTCAACCAGCGCCGGTTCCAGGACGATCCGTCAACTTGGGTTCCAAGGGCAGCAACCAACAAACAAACGCCCGATCACGAGTCGGGTTTCTGAAAACCACACCATGAAAAGCACAACTGAAATCCTCGACAACACCGAAATCGTCCCAAAAACATGCCGCGAATGTGGCGAGTCATTTATCTTGGCTTTCCCGAGCCTGGCACCATTCGTTGACGTCTGTCCGAACTGTTCCGAACACCATGCCATTGTTGACGCGCGCCAAGCGCTGGCCGAAGCCGAACGCGCACGAAATGACCGCTGGGAAAGGTTGTGTCCACTGGAATTCCGTGACACGAAACTTGAACGGTTACCAGTGCCGAACGCAACCAAGCGGGTGCTGGCCTGGCAGTATGGCCCCCGCGGACTGATCCTGCACGGGCCCACCGGCACAGGCAAAAGCCGATCCTCGTGGCTGCTGTTACGCCGGGAGTTCAAGGCAGGCCGGCGCATTGTCGTCATGGACTACAGCGCCGGCATTGAGTACGCGCGCCAATATTCCGAAAGCACGCGGACGGCAGACAACTGGGTGTGCGCGCGAATGGAGTGTGACCTGTTGTTCATGGACGACGTTCTCAAGGCCCGCTTGTCCGACGGCTTTGAGGCGGCGCTGTTCGCGATCGTGGCTGAGCGCACGGAGAACGGCAGGCCTATCATTGCAACCACGAACGACACCGGCACGAGCTTGGAGGCACGCATGACAGACGACCGCGGCGCGGCGTTGGTGCGACGGCTACGGGAACATTGCGACAGTGTGACGTTCACAAAAGGGCGCTGACCCTCAAAGGAATCTCTTTGGGGGCCAGCGTACGCCGGTGACCGAACGACTGGGCTAATTCTTGACACACTATGAAAAAAACAAATGCGACACTACACAGGCCGCCGAAAGTGCGGACAAAACTGGAACTGGCCAAGCGAATCGGCATTGCCCGTAGCACACTGGACCGATACCTGACGATGCCGGGCGCGCCGGAACGAAAGGCCGACGGCTGGCCGCTGGAGGCAGTGCTGGCGTTCATCGCCTCGCGCGCGGAGACAGAAGCGACGCTGGGCAAAGCCGCGGCTGACATACGCAAACTGAAGGCCGAGGAGATTGGCCTGCGCTGCGAGAAAATGCGGTTCGCGCTGCAACGTGAGCGCGGGGAGTTTGTCGAGCGCGCCAAGGTTGCAAAAACAATCGTCGAATTCGCAACAGCCATCCGCGGCCACCTGGAGGCCAAGCTGGTGAACGAGTGGCCGAGTGTGGTTTCAGGCTTGGACACCGCGCAGGCGCGAGTGTATGGCAAGAAACTGTTCGACCAAATCGTTGCGGAACATCAGCGGTACGCCGTGCTTTGGGAGGGTGTGTGACGTGGGCAATCTGCAAAATGGTGCCCATGGGCACCAAACTCCCGCCACCGAAAGCCAAGCGCGGCAGCAAACTCACCAATTGGTGAGTTGTCATTGCGAATTTGACACCAATTGGTGTCAATCCATGAGCAGCAAGAAGGCGGTAGGCTTCGGTCAAATGTAGAATTGTTCTACATTTGAGTTCGCCACGGTAACGCATGCGTGCAGGCCAATGCGTCCTGCACGCATGCCAAGAAAGACTGGACACGGCCCGCCGCGGCAAAGGCTTGGCGAGTTACTGCTGGAGACGCCGAAGAATCGGGGGGCGAAGGACCAGCTTAATGGAAAGACGCCTTCTGGCGGTACCAAAATGGAACCGCCAGAAAAAACTGTTCCCACCCTTACCGACCTTGGAATTTCGAAGAAAGTTTCTGCCCGGTCGCAGGCATGCGTTGACTCCTCGACCATGTATATATGAGCGCATCTAGACTCTTATCTCAAAGCGAGCTGTCCCGGCTCTTGAACGTTTCGCCCCCGCGGCTGACGCGAGCGATCCGATCCGGGCAACTGAAACCAGATCACGAACTTAACGGTGGCCGATTTGGCCTGCGTTTTTTCAACGCGGACCGGCTGCCGGAAATCCGCGCGCTGTTGCTGGCGCATAAACCGGAGGTGACGCTGTGAGCGCGGGCCTTGTTGAAAAACCGTCGGAGGGGTCGGCGTTGATCGTCGCCCACCTTGAAAGCGTCGCAGGAAAAAAGCGCACCGCGGAGTTGCTGCAGGCCGCGATTGACCGCAAGCTGCACGACCTCGACCGCAAAGAAATGTTCCGCGGGCGGCCATTCGGTGAAAACCATTTCCACACGCAAACTCGCAACCGTCTGCGCGGCGGCTGGAATGCGCTGACGACTGGCGAACAAAACAGCGTCGCCAGATCCGCGTTGAATCTTTTTCTGGAATCGCCCCCCGCGCCGCAAACGACCCCGCCGCAAACGCCCGCGCCGGCTGCTGCGTCGGCCACGCCGCAAACGCCTGCGCCGCGCGCCACTATCAGCACGCCGACCGCAGCGTTTGCGCCTGCAAAGGCTGCGCCTGCAAAGCCGGCGGCGATCGACGAAGGGGCGCTGCAATGTCTGCACGCTGCCATTTTCGACGGCAACGGACGGGCCACGCGGGAAACGATCGAGGCGGATTTTTGTCGCGAAGGTTTATCGGAAATCGTCGGGCTCGATGCCAAACTTGGACTGCGGGCGCCGCAATTGTGGGGCAAAGGCGCAGCGACGGCGCGTGAAATCGCGAAGGATTTTACAGCGGTTTTGCGCGGCCAAGCGCCGTCGACGCAATTTTCCTCCGGCGCTTGCCTGGCGCGGCGCTACATCGAGAGCAAAAACAAATATCCGAACAAAATATGAGTATGAGATACGCACCGATTCCTCCCACTGAAAAACAAGTTGAAACAATTGCGGCTGTCAACGGACACCAGGAAGTAGCCGCACGTCATTACCTGATCGAGCAGGCCGAAAGCGTGGCAGCCACGCTTTCCAAATGTGCGCCGGCAGCCGGCAAGAAACTTAATTCCTTGCGCGAGCGATTCACGAACCTCGCGGACGAAATCAATTCGTTCTTGTGGGCGCATACGGAGCGCGTGAACAACGCGCGGGCTGCGCTCGTTCATCGTGCTGCGACGTTGCGCGACTTGAAAAAACTCGAAAGCGAACTCGAAGAAGTCCGCGCCGGCCTGGCATCTGAAAAAGTGACAGCGCTGGCCGATGACGCATTCGCGAAGTTGGTTGTCCGCGAAAAGCGGTTGCCGTCTTACATCGCGGAAGCGCGCGTCAAATTCGAGGCGGCTGATCAAGCCTGTCGGGAGGCGATTGCCACGGATATCGACGTCGGCGAAATCGTACGTCAGATTCGCGAGGAGAACAATCCGGACACACGCGACTTTTGCGTGTCAGGCCTGATTATGGACGGATTGAAGTAAACCTCTTTTCGCGCGTGAGGATGTCGCCAAACAAGTCACAAGCGCGCCGCGAGTGCGGAATGCGCTTTCTCTCATCACGCGCGACCCGGCCTGCACGCGTCGTGGCGGGCCGGGACCCACTTACTTTCCGGTTGCATTCCCCAGCCCGCTGCCGAGTGGCAAACCGGGTTTACACCTTATGCAACTGACCGCCGGGCGGTGACGCGCTCGGCGGGAAACTTTCTCTGACATGAAATCCAAATCGAAATCGAATCGCAAATTGCCGACTGCTGAGGACCTCCTGCGCGCTGGTGCCAGGGGGTACGCCCTTGGTCCAAAGAAGGCTGGAATTACTGACTGGCAACGCATCGGCGCCACACCCCCACAAGAGCCCCCACAATGAGCACACATCGCGGCAAGGACTTGGTTGAACTTTCCCCCCGGCGCGTCTGGAGCCGAACGGAAGGCTGGCAAACCGTGCGCGCGTGGGAAGGCACGCGCGAGGCTGTGCAAGGACTGATTGCGCAGTTGCAAAGCACCAACGGTGCGGATCGCATCGACATCTTTCCAGACGGGCCAGTAGCGCGGCTGGAGGCTTACATTTCGAGCGAGGACGCGGGGGCGAATGAGACCAGCACAGATACATGGGAGTTGCTGGGGAATGATATTCAAAAAAACCTGACCGAGCACATCAAGTTGCAGGTTTACTCGGAAACAATTCTCGCATCGATCACAGCCGGCGCGCGAGAAGTCCAGAGCGCGGAGGCAAGCAAAGTGGAATCGACGCGCAACACGGTGATTACGCAGATCCAGGCGTTGTGCACAGCGGAGGGGAAAGATTCAGCGGATGCCGTTGCTTTCCTGAAGGCATTACTAAAGGGGCATGACGCGTTCGGCGTTTCGCAATATGTGCTGCGAAAAAGTTCGCTTGTTTCCTCTCGTTACAGCACGAAAATCGCATTTACCGGCATTCAGCGACTTTGGACTGCGGCGCAGCTGGAGAGCACAGAAAGCGTTCCAGCGAATTTGCTTTTCACCATCAGCTCTATTGAACCGCCCGAGACGGTGCAAGCCGGCTACCTCTGGTCCTGGCTCAAGCGCACACCGACAGTTGCGGCCGTTGGCCGGCACAAGTTGCAGATCACGCAGGAATGGTGGCTGGAGGCGTGGAGTACTACGCTTTACGCGCAGCACGCATAAAAGCAAAAACCCGCCGCGGTTTCCCGGGCGGGTTGTGTCGAGGATCGCAGATCAATTCACGCGCGTCTCATCCATCCACGCAGCAGCGTTGCGTAGCTGCGTGGCCCAGCGTTCGAATTTTTGAGCAGTTTCTCTAAGCTCTTCGCTGCTTAATCCGCGCGCGTTCTCGTAGAGGCAAGATTCCATAATCCACTGCGGAACCTCACCGACTTTCCCCCTGTAATCGACCAGCAGGTTTTGAAATTTGGAGTCCATATTAATTCCATTTCCAGCGTCGGCGGCGAGGCAACTTGATTTTCATCGGCTTTGGCACAGGCTCCGGCTCTTCTGCACTTTTGCGCAAATCCTTGACCAATTCCTCCAACACGTCAGCAAGCTTAATTTTCTCCTGGGAT
>JBFMDG010000556.1:0-5274 GCA_040754135.1 Verrucomicrobiota bacterium | reverse complement strand
AACTTTGTCCCAACCGCGGTCGGCCACGAATTTGAAAAACGTCGCGCCGGTAAAAAGAATGGGCGCGGTTTCACCGGCGGCGCGCGACACCACCAGAATGATGCCGGTGAGAATGCCGCTCAGGGAATTGGGCAGAACAATGGTGCGAATCGTTTGCCAGCGCGTCGCGCCCAGATTCCAACAGGCTTCCCGAAACGCTTGCGGCACCGATCCCAAAGCTTCGCGCGTGCTCGTGATCACCACCGGCAGGTTCATCACCGCAATCGTCAATGAAGCCGTCAGCAATCCCGCTTCCCACCGCGTCGAGCGATCGTTCGGATCCGCCACCACGCGATTGATTGCGGGCAGCATCACCAGAACAAACGCGCCCAGCCCAAACAAGCCATGCACGATGCTCGGCACGCCGGCCAGGGTGGTGACGGTGACGCTGATGAGGCGATTGAGCCAGCCTTCGCGCGCATATTCATTCAGGTAAATGGCCGCGAAAATTCCCACCGGCGCGACAAAAAGCAGCGAACCGATGACAAGATAAAACGTCCCCACCAATGGGGCCCATAAGCCGCCTTCCTTGCCTTTGTTGGTTGGATTTTCCCAGAGGTAATCGAACGAAAGCACCGGAGCGGCTTTGACGAATATGTCCACAAGGATTGCCACCAATGGGATCACAAGCAGAGCGCAGAAACCAAACATGATCCACTTGTTGATCGAGGCGCGGCGCGCTTTGCGCCGTTCAAATTCGCTCGGCGCAAACGGATTGAGGTCGCTCGCGCGCGACTCGGCCGCTGCTGAAACTGGATTGAGGTCGCGATCGTTGCTCATGCTCAGCCTCACGCCTTGTTGGCTTTTTTAACTCCTTTCACAATCAAATCGGCCGCCACGTTGATTCCGCAAGTGATGATGAAGAGGACGATGCCAAGGATGAACAACACGCGGTAATGCTCATCGCCATGGACGGTCTCGCCCATCTCCGCGGCGATCGTCGCCGTGATCGTGCGAACGGGATCGGTGAGCGCTTCGGGGATGCGATTGCTATGGCCGGTGGCGAGCAGCACCGCCATGGTTTCGCCGATGGCGCGTCCCATGCCGAGCATGCACGCCGCGAGCAGTCCGTTGCGCGCGGCGGGGAACAAAACCCGGCGCACGGTTTCCCAGGTGTTCGCGCCCAGAGCCAGCGCCGCTTCGCGATAGGAATCGGGCACCGCGCGCAGCGCATCCTCGGAAAGCGACACGACCAGCGGCACGCTCATGAGCGCGAGAATGATTCCGCCGGTCAACAGATTCGTCCCCTGCGCCGCGCCACTCTCGGAGCTGGCCAGATGCAACGTGACCATGACATGCCCCCACCAACTGCCGGGCGCCGCCGAAAAAATGCTTTTGATAATCGGGCCCAGCACCATCAAACCGATGAACCCCCAGACGATGGAAGGAATCGCCGCCAGCAATTCGATGACGATTTTGAGCGTCTCTTTCACTTTGCCAGTGGCGAACTCCGAAACATAAACAGCCGCGCCCAGGCCGATGGGAACAGCCAGGATCAATGCGATAAACGTGGTCGTGAACGTGCCGACGAGCAGGGCCAGCGCGCCAAAGCTCGCTGGATTGCCGGGAGCGGGGTTTGGAATCCAGCGCGGGCTGGTGAAGAAATGCCCCCAATCGAGCTTCGGAATCATGGGCAACGCTTCCTTAAAAATGAAAAGGAAGATGGCGATAATCCCGATAATGCTGCTCCAGCCGCACAGCCGGATGAACCATTCCATCGGCTTTTCGAACGCATCGAAAAGGCGGAGTTTCTTCCCTTTTGCCGCTGGAGAATTGGAAGCCATATTCGCTATGTCTCCAGCGACCGCTATGCGTGTGGTGCGCAAAAAGGCGCGCACCGTTGAATCATTTTTCCGAATGGCGTTGGGCGAGGCGATGCGTCTCCCCTGCCCGCCAGCCCATCGCAATCCCTTCCATGAAAAATCCCGGCTGGCAAAATGATCGAACGCCGCAGAATCGTTGAACTCGAAACCTCACCGCCGCGGGTTTTGAAAGCACCGAAGCGAACAATCCCGGCCCATCGCAGGAAGGGATGTTCTCCGCGGTCGCGATACTGACTCCATGCCGACCGCGTAATTTTAATCGAGAAGCGCTCTGCGCCCGCGGCATGAAATTGAATGGGAAGCCGTTTCATTATTGGATCGGAACGAAGCCCTCCTGCTCGACAATCTTCTGGCCTTCAGGCGAGAGGATCCAATCGATGTAAGCCTTCAATTCGCCGGTCGGTTCGCCTGCGGTGTAGAGATAGAGCTTGCGCGAGATTGGGTATTTGCCGCTGCGCGCGCTTTCCACTCCGGGTTCAACCGCCGGTTCGCCTTTTTTGTTCGAGACTTTGAGCCAATTCACTTGTGGAGTTTTGTAGCCCATGCCGCTGTAGCCCATGGCGGTAGGGGTTTTGGCCACGTTCTCGACCACTTCCGCGGAGCCGTTCATCTCACTGATGCCGCCGCGGAATTCGCGTTGTTTACCAGCTTGCTTGCCGCAGATGTGCTCGCGAAAATAATCATACGTGCCGGAATTGTTTTGCCGTCCAAAGAGCGCAATGCGCCCGGGAAAGGCCGGATTGATCTGTTCCCAGGAGGTGACCGTGCCGCCTTCCGCCCAAATCTCGCGCAATTCATCGACCGAAATTTCTTTGATGGGGTTGGAAGGATGCGTGTAAACGGCGAGCGCGTCGTAGGCCACGACGATCTCCTTCACTTCTTTGCCGGTGACAGATTTGGTTTTCTCCATTTCGTCCGGTTTGATTTCGCGCGAGGCGTTGCAGAGATCGGTGGTGTTGTTCTGGAGCGCGGCAAAGCCGGTGCCGGTTCCGCCGCCGTTGGCATTGACGTAAACGTTCGGCTTTACTTTCCGATAGGCCTCCGCCCAGGCGGTGGCCAGTTGGATCATGGTGTCCGAACCTTTGGCGCGGATTTCGACTGATTTTTCGCCCGAACCGCCGTCCCCACTTTTGCCGCAGCCTGTAAGCATCAGGCTCGTCCCGGCGAGCAAGACCGGGAACCAGGGGGTCAGGCGAAAGTTGAATCGGTTTCGAGATTTGGTTTTTGGGGTTTTCATGGAATTGGAGTTAATCGTCATTGTCATCGATGGCTTCGATCAGATCGCGGATATGGCCGTAAATCTGCCGGTAGGATTCTTCCAGAGCGGTTCGCGCCGCGGCATCGTCGCTCTGCTCACGAACGGGATCCGGGACGAACCATTGCAAGGCCACGGTTTTCGTCGGTGGCGCCGGAAAAACTTTTTGCGCGTCGCGGTCGAGCGCAATCATCACCTGGTAATGTTCGAGGTTGGGAATGCTCTCGAGGGTTTTGGGAACGTGCCGTGAAAGATCGTAGCCTTTGCCAGACATGAATTCGATGAGACGCCGATCCATGCGGCCCGGTTCGAGTCCGGCGCTGGCAAATATCATCTGGCTTTTGCCGAAAGAGTTTCCGATCGCTTCCGCCATGGCGCTCGGTCCCGAGTTGTGCCGGTCCACAAATAAAACCCGCAGCGCTTCCGCCCCTTTGTGCTTCATGTATTCGCCCGTGCACATGTAGAGGACTTCTTCGCAAATGTTGCGCGCTTGATCGGCCACCCGTTCGAACCGGCGCGCGATGGTCATCAACGGCGTGAACGCTTCCAGCGGAATCCGGCTCCGCTTTTCATGATCGAGGATCTCGGCGTTGATCTCGTTGCGAATGGCATCAACCTGATCTTCGATGACCATGGTTTTGCGGGCGAGTTCGGCATTCTGTTCGAGGAAAGAGCGCACCGCGTCGTGCAGCATCGGAATGGAAAGCCGCGCAATGGCTTCGAAACGGGCCATGGGAATTTCCACATTCGAGGCGCTGAGTTTGAGAATTTGCCGGGCGATGCTCTCGGCATAATCACCGATCCGCTCGAGTTCGGCATTGACTTTGATGGTGGCGTAAGCAAAGCGGAGATGGCCGGCGGCGGGTTGCTGGCGGACGAGGAATTCGAGGCAGAGCCGGTCGATTTCCTTTTCCAGTTCATCGATTCTCTGATCGCGGAGAATCACGGCGTAAGCGAACTGGCGGTTGTTTTCGAGCAGTGCCTGCAAACTGCGTTGCAGAGCCTGTTCACAGCGCCGGCCCATTTCCAGAATGCGCCCGCGGATGCGATCGATATCGCGTTGCAAAGATTCTTCGAGATGTTTGGGAGTAGTCACAAGGAGGCAGGGAAAGCGGTTCGAGCGCGCACCAGTTGAAGCCAATCCGGATCGTTGCCCGCGCACGGCAAGGACCGCACCGCTTCAAGAGATTTGAATCGCTCGTGCAACATTCGGCAGGAAAGTAGAAGGTCGAAGTTACACGCAAACGGCAGCAAAGTTACAAATCCGTGACAATTCGCCCGATCCGGCTCGCCAGGAGCATGGGACCTGGCCCAACCGCCGCTCCCCAAAAACACTGGCCCGCAGCGCGCCCTCGAAACCTCGCTGCGGGCCATGCCTGTCCAACCACGAACGGAAAACCCATCACGCCGGCTCAAGCCGAAATGATTGGCGGACGTCTGCTCATTTAGCGGCTGATCACTCGGTAAAACTGAACCGATGCTCCCAGTTCCGTCGTAAACACCAAAGGCTCTCCGGCCCCGATCATGGTGCTGCCGGCAGCTTGCCAATCCGCATCGTTCCCGAGCCGTGCCGCCGATTGCACTTCATACGAAACGCCGGCGGTCGAGGGGAATGAAACCGAAACCATGTTGCGCAATACCGAAATGCTCAACTGCGCCGGCGGCACGACGCGTGGCGCAAGAGGATTCGGCGTCCCCGCACCAGCGGCGCTGATCAATTTCAACTCGCCCATGGCAGTCCAATCAGCCACCCAATTGACGGCGTTGAATGCGCCTTTGAAAGCGACCGGCGTGTAGAATCCATCGTTCGGCGCTGTGCGCACACTGCTCAACGCCGGACTGCCCGTCATCGGCCTCGGATCCAATCCCCCGTCATTCGTCCGGCTGATCCCGCGCAATTGCGGATCCACCGCCGCATTTCCCCGGCTCGTCTCCGTAAACAACACCTGCGCCTCCGCCGTCTCCGCCAACACGCCCGCAATGTCCCAAAACAAATTCTCCCGCAGATCCAACAATCCGCTGCTCAAATGCGTCGCCGATTTCGCATCGATCCGCACCGCGGCTCCGCCAAACCCAGTCAAAATGCTGTTGTACACTTTTGGCGACGCATACTCCCGAATGGTCAATCCGCGATTGCCGCTGCTCCCGCTGCCCGCC
>JBFMDG010000555.1:0-5278 GCA_040754135.1 Verrucomicrobiota bacterium | reverse complement strand
GGCATCATAACCGAGCAGCACTCGCGGGCCGGTTGAAACCGGTTCCAATTCGGGCTTGCCGGGAATGGAATCGGTGATATCAGCCAGCAGATGATATGGGCCCAGACAGGGAATATTCTCCACTGGCGGAAGTGGAAGTTCCGGCATGGATGCCGCCTGCCGAGATTGAAATGGGGTTTTCTGAACGACGCGAGTGCCACTGGCCAGGTCGTGAAGAGCGGCCAAACCATTTCGTTTGCGGGCGAAAAGGAATAGCCCAGTAATCGAACCAAATATCACGACGAAATAAATGAAACCCAGAGTGCCGGTATTGACACTTCGCGGATCGATGGCAAAGCCGATCCAGTAAAACAAATCTGACGGGCCCCAGAAGATGACAGCTCGGAGCAAGCTGCGCCCAAAACCGGGGCGATGTCTCTTGAGATTTGTCACTCGCAAGCCGAATACCGCTTTTCCAAGTGAAGCGCCACAGCGAGCTTCCGGCACCGCAAAATACAAAATGCAAAAGCAATAGAAGAGGATTGCGTAGGTAAAAAACCGGCCCGAGTAAAACAGCGCCGGATCCTGCCAGTTCATCACGTCCGGCACCAGCCAAAGACTTAATGCCAAATTCACAACCACTTGTGTGATCCCAAAATCCACTGCACCCGCCATGAACCGCGAACCCAGATTGGCTGCTACAGGTGCGCTAGAACTAAACGGCCACAAGGCATCGCGCAACTCATCGTAATTCTTGAAGCGATCCCCGGGCGATTTGGCCAGACATCGCAGAATCACTTGCGACAATTCCTTCGGAAGCCCAGGCCGTACGTGGGATGGGGGTTCGGGCGCACTCTCCAGAACAGTGGCCAGCAGGCGCACCAGGTTTTCTCCTTCAAATGGAGTCCGTCCCGTCAGCAGGTAATACATTGTCACACCTACCGAATAGATATCTGAACGCACATCCAGCTCATCTCCCCGCAATTGTTCCGGAGAAGAAAACGCCGGTGTCCCCAGGAAGGCGCCGGTCAATGTCAGTTGAGTTTCCGAACGTGCCCGAGTGGAAATCGACAACCCGAAATCGCCCACTTTAATCCTGCCATCCGTATCGATAAAACAATTGGAAGGCTTGATGTCCCGGTGCAGCACGCCTATTGATTGCGCCGCTTCGAGTCCGGCGATGATTTGCAGAATCACGTCGACGGCATCGGCCACGGGCAGCGGACCTTCGCGCTTGACGCGCTCTTTGAGTGTGCCGCCCGGAGCCAGCTCCATGGCGATGGCTGGCGTGCCTTCAATTTCCTCGGTTCCGAAAATATAAACGCAATTGGGGTGATTGACGGAAGCCGCCAGCCGGCCCTCGCGCAGGAAGCGTTTCCGCGCGTCCGGCGAATCGAGCGAATGACTCAAGATTTTCAGGGCCACTCGCCGGCTGCTTTCCAGATGCTCGGCTTCGTAAACCGTACCCATGCCGCCGCGGCCCAACAAGCGCACCATCCGATAGCCGCCGAAACATTCCGGTACTCCTCCCAACCTTGCCCCGCCAACATCAGCAGGACTTTCCTCCGGCTCCTCCATTAACGGCAGGGGCGGTGGGGCGACTTGCGTTTGCGCCTCGGAATGCGTGAGACTTCTAGCCCCTTGCAATTGAGCGGCACATCGTGGGCAGATCGGTTCGCTCGTTTCCAAAGGCGTTGACGCCCCACAAATGCGGCATCGGCTAGTGGTCGCACCCATTTGATCGATCAAAATTTCTGGAGCGGTTCAGGAAACGACATGCAAAGCTCCAGCGCTTCTTTGAACTCATTTCGCGCCCTCTTCGCCAGCGAGGAAAAACGATCAGAGACTTGTATCGGTTCAGCCGGATTTACGACAGAAGAAAATTGTCCCCAGGTCATGTGCATCTTATGGAATCGCCTCGGCTCGGTGCCGCACGGTCCGCTGAAAGGACAATCGTAACACTTTCCGTAGCGTAATCAGCCTCCCGCGGCATGCGATCCGCTGATGGGCTTCCCTGTTGCATCGTCGCGAGCGCAACGAAATCTAAAAACTCAAGTTTAACGGTTCGCTCGCCGATAAATACCTCAACTGAAGTTAGCTGCCTCGTTCATGAGTAATCGTTGGCCAGCAGCAATTTGCAAAATAAGTGGTCGCCTTGTTCTCCTTTGGGCTGCCGCGCTCTTCCTCGCAATATCAGGTCCTCAGGCGGCGACTTACACCTGGGTCGGTGGCGGTTCGGCCGGCAATAGAGACTGGAGTTACTCGCAAAACTGGGATGCCGGCGTCGCTCCGGCCAACGATGGTACCGCCAGCATCCTCTTCGGTGAGAGCCTCAAGACCACCTCCAAGGTCGATGCCGATTGGAATGTTTTTTCGCTCACCTTTGCGGCCGATGCCGGAAGTTACACCCTGGTTGACGAGGATCTCACCATTCAAAACGGCATCAGCAATTGGAGTTCGTCCTCGCAGGAGATTAGAAATGAAATCCGCATGGGCGCAGCCCAGACCTGGAACGCATCCACAGGAAACCTCGTCTTCCAAGGTGAGATTCAAAATGAAGGGTTCGCGCTCACTCTGGCCGGCGCGGCAGATTTCGAAATCCGCGATGAGATTTCCGGTAGTGGCGGATTGATCCTGAACGGCCAAGGAACGGTGGCCTTTTTCTCGGCGGCGGAGTTTACGGGAGATATTGAACTGAATAGCGGCACCTTGTTGTTGGCGAAAAACAATGTGCTCGATAACGATGCCGATTTGGTTCTCGACGGAGGCACATTGGCCACTGGCGGACATGACGAAACGTTGGGGCAACTGACGTTGCTGGCCGATTCGATATTGGATATGGGTGACCTCAATAGTGTTCTTCGCTTCGCCAACAGTTCTGAAGTCAGTTGGAATTCGGTGGCCACTCTCTTTGTTCACAATTGGAGCGAGCCGCCTGGTGGCGATGGCGGAGATCATTTCTTCGTCGCCGGGGAAAATGGCACGGGTCTGACGCAAGGGCAGATCAGCCAGATTTTCTTTGTCGATCCATACGGCGCAAATAGCGGGCTGTATTCCGCGCAGATTTTGCCTTCGGGAGAAATCGTTCCTTTTGCCGTCGTGCCCGAGACGTCCACGGTGTTGGCTTTGGCTTTTGTGGGACTGGCCGCAGGCCTGTATGAAAGAAAGCGTCTGCTGGCTTTGATATCCTGAAGCACTCCGAGGCATTCGCTGCCTTTTCTTTTGCCAGAGTTGCCAAGTTCACTTCGAAATGGTGCCCCGAAGAGTTTTTCCGAAGGATTAGATCCCAGCATGAACAGTAGGGGACTGAGGCGATTCCGAGTCGATGAGCCTCCACAGGCCCGGTTTTCTGTAATCATCTTGACCTTCAGCCGAGCGGCTCCTTAAGCTCCAGCCTTACAGTTAGGCTTGGATTCATGTTATCGCAGCTTAAAAGCCTGTTTTCCAACGACATTGGAATTGATCTCGGCACGGCGAACTCCCTGGTTTACGTCCGGGATCAAGGCATTGTCTTGCGGGAACCCTCGGTCGTGGCTATCGAAGCCGGAACGACCAATGTGCTCGCGGTCGGAGAGGAAGCCAAACGCATGCTCGGACGCACACCGGGCAATATTGTGGCCATCCGACCCATGAAGGATGGAGTCATCGCCGATTTCGAAATCACCGAGGCCATGCTCCGCCATTTCATTCAACGGGTTCATCATCGCAAACTCATTGCTCCACGCGTCGTGGTCGCTGTCCCATCGGGCATAACCGAAGTGGAAAAACGGGCCGTTAAAGATTCGGCAACGCATGCCGGCGCACGCGAAGTTTACCTCATCGAACAACCCATGGCCTCGGCCATCGGTGTCGGCCTGCCCGTCCATGAACCGGCAGGCAACATGATCGTGGACATTGGCGGCGGCACGTGTGAAATCGCAATTATTTCCCTGGCGGGAATCGTTTTCAGCCGCAGCTTGCGGGTGGGGGGCGACGAATTCGACGAAACGATCGTCGCTTACATGAAACGGGCCTATAACCTAATGATTGGCGAACGCACCGCGGAAGAGATCAAGATCCGCATCGGCTCGGCATTTCCTCAGGAACAAGAGCTTTCCATGGAAGTCAAAGGGCGCGATCTCAGCGCCGGACTGCCCAAAACGCTCACCGTCCGCTCCGAAGAAATTCGCGAAGCCTTGAAGGAACCTCTGACCAGCATCCTCGAATCGGTCCGCATCACCCTGGAACGCTGCCCTCCCGAACTGTCGGCCGATCTGGTCGATCGGGGCATCGTTATGGCCGGGGGCGGCGCTTTGTTGCGAGGCATCGATCGGCTGGTGGCTAAGGAAACCGGATTGCCGGTTCATATTGCCGATGATCCTCTCACCGCTGTGGCCGAAGGGACGGGCCGTGTTTTGCAGGAGCTATCCTTCCTCAAACGAGTGGCTTCTTCCAGCAGCCGGGCCTGATCCGTCTCGAGAGCGCATGCGTTCGCCCGACATGTTTTTGATCGGGTGACAGAATGTTAAAAAGGCCGCATTACATCGCCTTGTGCGTGGTCGTGGTCCTGGTGTTGATTCTTCTTGGTCTGCCGGACAAAACCGCGGCCCAGCTCAAACTGGCCTTGGGCGGGTTTTCTTTTGTCCCGCTTTTTGGCCTTGCCAGTTCCTCGCAACGCGCTGTGGAAAAGGCCGGCAACGCCATCATCCCACGCCAAACACTCGTCCAGGAACTCGAACGCCTCCGCATCGAAAATGAACAACTGCGCCTCCACTCGATGCAAACCACCCAAATCTGGCACGAGAACGCGCAATTGCGTCAAGCCTTCGCCTGGCAAAAACACTCCACCTGGAAACTGCGGCCCGCCCGCGTCCTGCTCCGCGATCCGGCCAATTGGTGGCGCACCCTCTCCATCGATATCGGCAGCCGCGAAGGCGTGGTGACAAATCTCCCCGTGCTCACAGCCGAGGGACTCATCGGACGTATCAGTGATGTCGCTCTCACCCGCTCGACCGTCGTGTTGATCGGTGATCCAAACTGTCGGGTGTCAGCTTTGGTCGAAAAGACGCGCGACCATGGCGTCATCACGGCCGGCACGTCGACCGTGCTTGATTCGCAATTGGTCGATTTGACGTTTTTGCCGCGGCACAGCCAGATTCAACCGGGCCAGAAAGTGGTCACGAGCGGGTTGGGCGGGATTTTTCCTGCGGGCATCACCATCGGTCATATCGTGGATATCCGAACGGTCGATTTTGGAGTTTATCTCGAAGCGCGGGTCAAACTGGCCGCCGACCTCAATCATCTCGAACATGTTTGGGTA
>JBFMDG010000554.1:0-5289 GCA_040754135.1 Verrucomicrobiota bacterium | reverse complement strand
AGGGCGTGCAAAATTCAGGCTTGACTTGTCAGCTTTGTAATACAAAGTAGGCAGCCATGGACCCGAATTGGGCTGCTGAAAACCTGCAGGTCATCCGCACTCTCATGGAGCGATCCGCCATTTACCGGCGCGCGCTCGCTCCGATCATGCTGTTGTTGGGGATTCTCGGATTACTTTCGGGATTCCTGGGCTGGACGCTTCAAATTGCATCCAGCCGCGGCTTTGTTCTCTATTGGATGGGCATCAGCCTGGTCGGGATCACGGGCGCTTACTTCATGGTGCGCCGGCAATCCCTCCGGGAAAACGAGCCGTTCTGGTCGCCTCCAACCCGCCGTGTGACGCAGGCCTTGCTCCCGGCGCTGGTCGTCGGATGCGTCACCGGATTTCTCATCATGTTTCCGGAGGAGAAGCACGCGCCCCTTCTCTGGCTGCTTCCGCCGCTGTGGATGGCGCTGTATGGATGCGCGATACACGCGGCGGGATTTTTTATGCAGCGCGGAATCCGCTTATTTGGCTGGCTCTTCATTGCCGCCTCGTGCCTCTTGTTTTTGCAACTCGCTCAATCCGCGGTCGTGCCGCCGCTGGTGCAGGCGCATCTGCTCATGGGAGGCGCGTTCGGAGGATTTCACCTGGCGTATGGGATTTATTTGTATTTCACGGAACCGAGGAAGAATGAAGCGTGAACCCGGAACCTTTTCTCCAGCTCGATCGCGTCATTCACGAAAAGGGCCGCATGGCAATTATGTCACTGCTGGCCGCCTCTCCCGAACTGTCGTTTACCGAATTGCGCGACACGCTGGCCATGACCGATGGCAACCTGACCACCCACATCCGCACGCTGCAGGAAGCCGGGTATTTGGCCGTCGCCAAATCGTACCAGAACAATCGGCCCCTCACCACGTGTTCGCTGACGCCAGTGGGGCGCAAAGCTTTTAACAATTACATCAATTTGCTGGAAAAAATCGTCGAACAGACGAAACGGGGGAAATAAATGAAACCAAGTTTTGAACAGCCCGATCCCGCTGGCGTCCGATGCTTTGCATTACAAAGTGTAATGAATGCGCGGACCGAAGCGGAACGGCTATCCCTGATTTGATTTTATGAAGCTGATACGAGCCGAACATCTGGGAATGTGCTTTGGGGTGCGCGATGCCATTGCGCTGGCCACGGCACAATCCGCACATCAACCGCTGACCATCCTGGGCGATCTCGTCCACAACGAAACCGTGCTGCAAGAGTTGCGAGCTCGCGGCATTCAACTGGAACAGAACCTCGAAGAGGTCAATACGCCCGCCGTGATGATCACCGCTCACGGGGCCTCGAACCGCACCTTGAACGCGGTGCGGCAACGCGGCCACGCCGTCTTCGAAGCCACCTGTCCGCTGGTCCACGTGGCCCATCGCGCTGTCACGCGCCTCGTCCAGGACGGATATCATCCGGTGATCATCGGCAAACGCGATCATGTCGAGGTGCGCGGCCTGACTGGCGACCTCGACTCTTTCGATGTCGTGCTGACGGAGGCCGATGTCTGGGAATTGGAACCGCGCGCAAAATTTGGCATCGCCGCTCAAACAACCCAACCCATCGAACGCGTGCGGCATTTGGTCGCGCTCATCCGCCAGCGTTTTCCCAACGCCGACGTGAAATTTGTGGATACGGTCTGTCAACCAACGAAGCAACGGCAGATGGCTGCGGTGCAGCTCGCGCAGCAATGCGACATCGTCATCGTTATTGGCGGAGCGCACAGCAACAACACCCATGAACTCGTGGCCACTTGCCGGAAACATTGCGATCGCGTTTATCACGTGCAGGCGGCGAGCGATCTCGCGCCGGAATGGTTTCGAGAGACCGACACTGTGGGAATTACTGCGGGAACTTCCACACCGGACTCGGTTATCGACGCCATCGAAAAATGGATCCGGGAGGCTGTGAGTGGCGACGATGCATTGGAGCGCCGCATGAGTGCGGCATCCGCAACCGGCGTCGTCACCGGTTGAATCTCTGGAAGCAAACGGACGGATTCCGGTGATCGCAGCCCGACAAAGCTTTTGTCAGTATGCCCGTGGACGAATCCATTGCGGTTTCAGGCTTTCGAAGCCGAAGTGCGCGCCTGTCGGTTCGAACGGCCATGGCTGGAAGAATGGCTGGTGCGATGTGGGGATCTGAATGACTGCCATGCAACAGCAATCGATGAGCGACCGCGCGCGGTGGATTTGGGTCCTGATATTTGCGCTGGCCATGGCCTGGATGGAAGCCGCTGTCGTATTCTATTTGCGGACGCTCGTCGATCGCATCGAGCCGTATCAACCCCGCCCCTTGCCTGTGGCGGACAATCTGGGCGTGGTGGAATTGATTCGCGAAGCGGCGACGATGGTCATGCTGTTGAGTGTGGGATGGCTGGCGGGCAAAACGTGGCGGAGCCGATTGGGTTACGTGCTCGTCGCCTTCGGCGCCTGGGACATTTTTTATTATGTGTTTCTCAAGCCGATGTGCGGGTGGCCGAGGTCGTTGTTCGATTGGGATGTTTTATTTTTGATTCCGCTGCCGTGGTGGGGGCCGGTTATTTCCCCTGTATCGATTGCGTTGCTGATGGTTTTGGGAGGAACCGCCTTGAGCCAGTTCGATTCGACGGCCGAGCCGCTCTGGCCGGATCGCCGCGCGGTGGTGCTCAATGTCCTGGGAGTGTTTCTCGCGCTGTATGTTTTCATGAGCGACGCCTTGCGGGCAGCGCCGCAGGGGGAAGAGGCGGTTCGAAACGCGCTGCCGACACGCTTTAACTGGCCGCTCTTTCTTGTGGCGTGGATGGCCATGGCCGCACCGGTCGTCGATTTGTACCGGCAACTCTGGTTGCGCCGGACCGTGTTGCGAGCCCAGCCTCAGCGAATCAGTTCATGAATTCTTTGACTCCATTTTTGAACGGCGTCCGATGCCGGTTCCCGTGGACCCAGGTCATTCCGACACTGATGCGTCCGTGCCGGTTTGCGAACGTGCGCGAATGGTACTGGCTCGTGCCATTGGGGCTTTTGACTTGTGCGTCAGCCGTAGGCGGGTTGCTTTTTGCGGCGCGCCTGGTCGTGACACGTCAGGTCGAATTTCTTTATTTGCCTTGGAATTTGTTTCTCGCCTGGGTGCCGGTGGTTTTTAGCGGCGCTGCCTGGTGGCGCTGGCGGCGGGCGGGATCCGAGTCCCTGTCATTTTTCATCTGCTCCTTTGCCTGGCTGATCTTTTTTCCAAACGCGCCTTATGTGCTTACGGACCTCGTGCATTTGCAGGCGCGGCCGCCGGCCCCTCTCTGGTTTGACGCGACGTTGCTGATTTGGTTCGGCTGGACGGGTTATCTGCTGGGATATTTCTCGCTTTATGTGATGCACGTGATCGTGAGCAACATCGTCGGCCCGTGGAAGGCGTGGGCCTTCGTGCTGGTGGTGCTTGGTCTGACCGGGCTGGGATTGTATATCGGACGCTTCCTGCGATGGAACAGCTGGGATTTGTTTTTCGCGCCATGGATGGTGTTGAGTGATGTGGGCGAGCGTCTTGTCCATTTCCGGCAAAACAAGGACATGATCGTCTTTTCGGGGCTTTGTTCCGGCTTTCTCTTGCTCAGTTACCTCTTTCTCTACTCCGTCTGCCAACTCCACTTTCATCGCCGTGGCGCGGAAAATGGACAATGACCTAAAGCCGAAATCGAGCTTATCCGGAAAAGCGCTTTCCGTGGCATGCCATCCTGGCGGTTTTGCTGGCAAGCGTGGTTTGGGTGTCGATGTCTGGATGCGGGTTTCGGAATGATCGGGGCCATTCCTCTTTTGCTGGCGCGTGGCTGGGTTAAACAACTTGCAGAGAGGGCGAGGTCGATTACCGCTACCGACTGGCACACGCCACATCATGGATGACTGTTGCGGTGTGAGCTGAGTGGCAGGGCAGGGATAGGGGATCTTACAGCGGCACCAGCCCTTTGGCCACATCGGCGAATCGCACGACGCGAATTTCGGAAGCGCTGGCCAGGTATTCGGCCAGTTCATGCAAGACGCGCACGAAACGAGCATTGGGCTCGCCGCCCGGAAAAAACTCCCACCAATGCGTCACCAGCACGGTCAGTTTGCGCTCACGAATGCTCGCTTTGATTTCATCAAGCATGGTGTCGCAGGAGCGATGGCAGGAGAGAAAGCAGCGCGGATGACTCAACAAAATGGTGCCATTCATTCTCCAATGCGGTTCGCCGGCTATTTTTTTCCAGAAATAGCGAGGCCACCAGGAACGGGGCAAACGGCGCCGGTCAAACCAACTCGTCGAGATCACACGATAACGTTTTGCCGCATGCGCCATGCTTTTGCGTGTCATCAGATCGTAAGGCGCGACGAATGTTTCCGGCGGGCTGAACCCGGCCTGGCACAGATGCCGCCGGCCTTCTTCAAACCGCCGATCGAGATCAGCCTCGTCATTATGGTCAAATTCACATTGCCCACGCACGAATTCATGATGACACCCATGCTGCACGACATGATAAGCAGGATGGGCTCGCAAATAATCCACCAATTCCACGTTGCAGCTGATGGGCAGGAATGGTTGCTTCACCCCACCGCGCGCGATGAGGAACCCTTCCAAAATCCCGTCGCCATAGGTTACGTGCGTGCGCACATTCGGAATGACCGCAAGGTTGACCGGCAACCCGCGGCTGAGAAACGGGCGATAAAGCAAATCCAGCCACGCCGAGGGCGTTAGCGCGTTCGTGTCGTCGTCCCGCAAAATGACGTAACGCGTCATCGTTTGTTCTCGAGTAATTCCGCGTAAAGATCGCGAATTTGTTCCGCAAGGCGCGTCGCGTCAAAGCAGGCTTCGACTTTTTTGCGCCCATTTTGCGCCAGGCCGCGGGCGTAATCCGGACGCGCGAAAATCTCCTGCACGGCATGATGAAATGTGTCGGGTAGATCGAGATCGAAGAGCCAGCCGTTGTTCCCGGGCTCGATCAGCGCCAGCGCCCCGGAGGTGCGGCTCGAAAGCACCGGAGTGCCCGCGGCCCACGCTTCGAGCAAGACAAGCCCGAATGTTTCCGAGCGTGAAGGCAGCACCAGTGCTGACGATAGTTGCAGCAAGCCGATGAGCCGCGGATCACCGGGCGGCAAGCCGCCGACCATCATCACCTCGTTTTCAAGGCGAAGTCGACGAATCGTGGCCTCGAGCTGTCGCGCATAAGCTGCATCGGTGAAAGCGCCGGCCAGCACGATCAATGTGTCCGAAAAAAGCCGCAGGATTTTTGGCAATTGTTCCACCAGCCAAATCTGGTTTTTCACG
>JBFMDG010000553.1:0-5303 GCA_040754135.1 Verrucomicrobiota bacterium | reverse complement strand
CGGATTTACTCTCCAGGAACTGCGGAGTGACACGACGCTGACTCCGGAAGGGTTGATTCGAAGATTTGCCGATTTCAAATTCGAGTTAGGGGAGGATGTGCAATCGCCGGAAAATTTTCTGGCGAGCCGGTCTGGAGATTGCGATGACTTTGCCACGTTGGCTGCGGATATTTTGCGCGAGAGAGGCTACAGCACGCACCTGGTGGTGGTGTTTATGCCGCGCGATGTACATGTCGTCTGCTACGTCAAGGAAACCGGCGCGTATCTTGATTTCAATCTTCGATCGCGCGCGGCGCCACTCGTGGCCACTGATGGATCCCTTTCCGATATTGCGTTGAAGGTAGCGCGCTCATTTCGGTCGAGTTGGTATTGCGCCTCGGAGTTTCAGTATCGAAATGGGCGGCGGGAGTTTGTTTACACAGATTTCCCTTTGGCGACGAACTGAGAGTCCTCAAGAATTCGGTAGTGCGGGCCGCAGAATCCGCTCCATCAATTCTTCTTCACGCGGTAATATGCGACCCCTAGATTGCTGAGGTTGGATTCAAATTCAAAGACTGCCTCCGAGCCCAAAGTGAAAGACGTGACGACCATCCAGTGCGTCAGATCTTCAGACGTTTCCAGTTGATAGGTCTGGCCCGCTACACCGGCAAAAGAAACGCGCAGACCGGATTTGCCTACGCGTTCGAGAACAAGTCCATTCAAAAGGTAGGCGCGAAAATTGGCGCCGATTCGGTCCGGGCCAACTGCGAAGTCGCGGTTTTTTGGCACAAATACGATTCCCGGCGCGTTTGGAGTTACGGTGTAATTTCCGGGTGCTAATCCACGAAGAAAGTAGGTTCCGGTTGGGCCGACAGTCGCTGTCGAAGTGCCTGCTTCGACTACAACTCCGCCTGAACTGCGATAGCCTGTCACCTGACCTTGGATCGTAAAAGGTGGTCCCGATTCGAAAGCACCAATGTCACATCCTGCACCGAAAGGACGGCCAACCCCGCGCTGATCTGTCGGTGAGCAAAAAGCGGCCAGGGCATTATCGAGGGCGGGGCTGCCATCGAGCAACGGCAAGGTTGGAGTCGTACCGCCGTAGTTTTCCAACGGTCCAAGTTTGGGATCGATATTGTTCTTGCTTCCTGAAGCTGTGAACGGGCACGTGTTATCCGAGCTGATGTTATTTCCCTGATCGGTTAGTTGACCAGAGCAATTGCCTCCCGATTCGCTCGCAGTCAGAATTGAGTTTCGCAAAGTAGCAGAACCGGAGGCCACGCTGATGTTGCCGCCGAGGCTTTGCGCGCCTGCACCGGGAGTTCCAGCATTTGCATGGTTTTCAGCCAAAGTGCAATGGGTGATTTGAATCGAGGTGCCAGAATGAAAAATGCCTCCACCGCGGCCATGCCCGTTTGGAGTGGAAAGATCTGAAACATCGGCGCCAGCACCTCCGATTGCTGAGTTACGCCAAAACGTGCTGTTGATGATTTCCAGGTTCCCCAAATTTAAGATGGCCCCACCATCACCATTGCCCCCGCGATAGATTGCTGCCGCCATCCCCACGGAATGGCCATCCCCTCCCCTCGCTTTGTTGGAAATAAATGAACATTTTTCCAGGGCGGCCATCCCGGAATTGGCGACGGCGCCTCCACCCCCATCTGATCCAGTTTCGGAGGTCAAACCACCTCCAGTGGCCAGGTTGGATTCAAACAAACTTTCGTTGGCGCTCAGCTGGCCTGCGTTAAAAACAGCACCTCCCATCCCGGTGCCCCCACTCCCGTGACGAAAGGCAAATCCCCCTTTTGTCGAGTTAGAACGAAACTGGCACCGGATTAAATTGCAATTCCACGAACTCACGTGAATAGCCCCGCCTGCGGATGAACCTGCTGCTCGGTTGAATGCCCCAACAGTCGCGGAATGGTTGGAAACAAATTCGCATTCGGTCAAGTTCACCACGCCGCCTTCCTGGGATAGCGCACCTCCGAACGCACTTCCGGTTTCGATAGTGCTTGTTTCGGCATCCGGGTAACCATTCGCCCGGTTCAACGTAAAGACAGTGCGCAGAGCGTGCACTTCTCCTTCCAAGGTAAAGACACCTCCGCCCAGCCCATCGCCTCCTCGTCCAGGACCGGGCGGATTAAATGGATAACTCCCACCCGCACCTCCCACGACTGAGTTTTCTTCAATTGCGCAATTCTCGAGTTGCAACACACCTCGTTCATTGTAGATGGCTCCTCCCATCCCGCGGCCGCCCGGACCAGGCAGCATTCCGGCGTTGGGATCTCCCGGCGTGCCCGGGTCGCCCACATGGCGCCCTTTGATCAGCTTCAGACTCTTCAATCTCAAAGTCACTCCCGGCAGAACGTGAATGATCCGAACCGCACTGTTTCCTGAGAGCGCCACATTTCGACCGCTCGCATCGAGAACCGTGGCAGCCGCAATCACCAATGTTTCTGAGAGCACAATGGTCCCATCGCATCCGAAGTTCACTTGACCACCGCCTTGCAGAGCCAAGCGCAAATTCGCCTCATCACAGGTCGTCACTGTGCCGCCGGCGAACACCACCAAGTGCGTCGACAATAAGACAGCCACCAAGACGGCAAAGAATGCCGCAGTGGGTTTGCGCAAACAACCAACGTGATTGGGGCGTGTATGTGGAGTTGAATTGCCCGCAAAGGATCCAGTTTTCATGAGTTGGAGAGAATTCTCTTGACCTTTGTAACAGCCACTGAGACCAGGACTGTAAATATTTCAGGAGGAAAATGCAACACAATTTCCGACACACAAATTCCGGGAACTTGCTGGCGACAAAACCTGGACGAAACTTCCCCTTTCAAAAGATTCCTTTCGACCGACCATTTCGTCCCCATTAATATTTTTGCAACATGGCCAGTGACTCTCAAATTACGCCGATGATGGCGCAGTACCGCCGGATCAAAGGCGAATTGCCCCGCGATGCACTCTTGCTCTTCCGGTTGGGGGATTTCTACGAGATGTTTTTCGAGGATGCCCAAGTCGGCGCCCAATTGCTCAACGTGGCTCTCACCAAACGCGGAGTCGTTCCCATGTGCGGCATCCCGTTTCACGCAGCGGGCGGCTATATCGCGCGGTTGCTCAAATCGGGTCGCAAAGTCGCTATTTGCGATCAGGTCGAAGAAGCGCGTCCCGGACAATTGGTCAAGCGAGAGGTCACCCAGATTTTAAGTCCCGGCACACATTTCGATGAACGCATGCTCGTGGCGGAGCGCAATAATTATCTCGCCTCGATTTACCCTTGCGAGGGTCGCTACGGACTGGCGTTAGTCGATTTAACGACAGGAGACTTCAAGTCAACTGAATTGCCCGGAGATCCAGAGCTGATCAGTGAACTGGAGCGGTTGCGTCCGGCCGAAATTATTTTCCCCTCCGAAGCCACCGCCGTGCGCGAACTCATCCCCAGCAATGGTTCCATTGGACTTGGCTATGATGATTGGGTATTTGCTCCTGAAACCGCCCAATTCACATTGCGTGAACATTTTAAGGTGGCGTCTCTCGATGGTTTCGGTTTGCGCGAAAGGCCTGCCGTCATTGGTGCGGCCGGCGCCGTCATCCATTACCTCAGCCAACATTTACGACGCGATATCACGCACCTAACCCGCCTTTCGTTTTATCAAGCGACCGATTACCTCGTCCTGGACGCCATCACATTGCGCAACCTGGAAATTCTTGAACCGCTCCATCGGGACGCCCCACGCACCGCCTGCCTGTATGGAGCCTTAAACCGCACCGTCACGCCCATGGGGGCGCGACGGTTGCGCGATTGGCTCACTCAACCGCTGGCGTCTCGGGATAACATCTTGCGCAGGCAAACTTCAATCGCGACTCTGTTTTGCCAAACAGAGTTCCTGCATGCGCTGCGTCAGCAACTCTCCGAAATCCGAGATTTGGAGAGAACTATCAGCCGTCTGAGTATCGGCACAGGCAACGCGCGAGATTTGCTCGCGCTCCGAGGCGCGTTGGAACAAGTTCCACAAATTCAGCAAAGCATCCACACTCTTCTGAAAAATCAAAACCATAGCGCTCCAACCACTCTGCGCGAATTGCCGATGGGAGGCAGCGACGGCGCAAATTCAACCAGCGTCGAGGCCAGTCAGACTCCCCTGTTGCTCGAAGAATTGTGCTGTCAGATCACCCCATTGCCTGAAGTCGTTGATCAAATCCTCCGAGCCATCGTCGAAGAGCCTCCGCTTGCGGTGAAAGAAGGCGGGATGATCCGCGACGGCTTTGACAGCGCGCTGGACGAATTGCGTCAGGCGACGCGCGAAGGCAAGAGCTGGATCGCGCAGTTGCAGCAGCAGGAAATCGAACGCACCGGAATTCCTTCGCTCAAAATTCGTTTCAATTCGGTGTTCGGATATTACATCGAAGTGACGCGCTCGAATCTCGACAAGGTTCCGCCGGAATATATTCGCAAACAAACCATCGCCAATGGGGAACGATTTATCACGCCGGCCCTCAAGGAAATGGAGGGAAAAATTCTCGGCGCGGAAGAACGGTCCATGAAACTCGAATATGAAATCTTTCTGCGCGTCCGCGAAAGTGTTCTGGCCCATTTGCCCGTCATTCAGCAAACGGCGCAGGCTTTGGCGCAGCTCGATGTTCTCGGCGCCCTGGCCGAAACGGCGCGACTTTTTCAGTACACCTGTCCCGATGTCTGCGACGAAGGGGTCCTGCGCATTGAAGAAGGCCGCCATCCCGTGCTCGACCAGTCGCTGGTCGAAGAACGGTTTGTGCCGAACGACACGCATCTCGACCTCGCTGAACAACAGGTGGCACTTATCACCGGACCGAACATGGCCGGCAAAAGCACTTTTATTCGTCAAGTGGCTTTGCTGGCTTTGCTCGCACATACCGGATCGTTCATTCCGGCCAGGGCGGCGCGCATCGATCTGATCGACCGGATTTTTACTCGCATCGGCGCCAGCGACGATCTTGCCCGGGGCCAATCGACCTTCATGGTGGAAATGACCGAAACGGCCAACATCTTGAACAACGCCACGCGGCGCAGCTTGATCATTCTGGATGAAATCGGCCGCGGCACGAGCACGTTTGACGGGCTCAGTCTTGCCTGGTCAATTGTGGAGTTTCTGCACAACCAGATTGGCGCAAAAACTTTGTTCGCCACGCATTACCACGAGCTGACAGAATTGGCGGGACGATTGCAGAGGTTGCGCAATTTCAATGTCGCGGTTCGAGAGTGGCACGATCAAATTATTTTTCTGCGCAAGATTGTTTCCGGCGGCACCGACAAAAGTTATGGAATTCAAGTGGCGCGCCTGGCT
>JBFMDG010000552.1:0-5336 GCA_040754135.1 Verrucomicrobiota bacterium | reverse complement strand
AGTGGCATCGCCGCAATTGCGCTATTCCACTTACCTCGGCGGCTCAGCCATCAATTATGCCGAGGATCAACCATACGGGATTGCCGTCGATGCGGCCGGGCACGCCTTTGTCGTGGGCGGAACCGGGTCGGACAATTTTCCGGTGACGCAGCAATTCGGTCCGGGCGGTTTTGCCTGGCATGCGTTCATGACCAAACTGAGCCCCGCGGGAGATCGCATTGTTTATTCCGCTCTTTTGCCGGGCGCCACCGCTCGCGCCGCAGCCGTCGATGCCCAAGGCTTTCTTTACGTGATCGGCGAAACTTATTCGCCCGACTTCCCCACCACCGCCGGGTCGGCACAACCGGAATATGGCGGTGGCGCTTTGGATGCCTTTGTCGCCAAACTCAGTCCCGACGGATCGCAGTTGATCTATTGCACTTTCCTTGGCGGAAGCGATCTCGAACTGGGCAAAGGCATCGCCATCGATGGCGAAGGCAACGCCTACGTCATCGGCTGGACTACTTCCACCAATTTTCCGGTGAATGCGCAAGCGGCGCAGCGCGAGCTCGGTGGAAATTACGACGCATTTGTGGCCAAGCTGAATTCCACGGGCTCGGCGCTGATGTATGCCACTTATTTGGGCGGCGCTTCGAGCGAATCGGGCACGGGCATTTCCGTGGACACGGCCGGCCGCGCGATCGTGACCGGGCATACGCTCTCGCCCCAATTTCGGGACGGCCCCAATCCAATCCGCCTCGGACCGGGCGGCAATACGGATGCCTACCTGGCTCGACTGAACACCACGGGCACTACGATCGAATGGCTCACCATCATCGGAGGCGAAGCGGCCGATCAAAGCGCCGCCATCGCGCTCGATTCCGCGGGGCAGGCGTTTGTGTTTGGCCAGACCCGTTCGAAAATGTTTCCTGCGACGGGCAACAGTTTGCAGCCTCAAAAAGCCGGCGACGATGTTTACTGGGATAATTTCGTTTTCAAGCTCGGTGCCGATGGCCAATCGCTGGCCTACGCGACATACCTGGGCGGGACCTATTCCGAATCGCTCACCGATTTTCAATATGTGGGCGCGTTTTACCTCGATGGCGAGTTGATTCCCGATTTGCTCCTGCCCAGTGAGAATGGCGGAATTGCGGTCGATGCGCAGGGCAACGCGTTTGTGGCAGGACGCACGGAACCGGAGGATTTCCATCCGGCGCGCGCCAGCAACGTGGCGCACGGTTACGTGGAAGGTTACTGGGCGAAAATCAATCCGGCCGGAACGGAGCTGCTGTCGCTGAGTTTCGTCGGCGGCCGCGATTGGGATGCGGCGCGCGATATCGCCCTGGGCCCGTCAGGTAATGTGTTCGTCATTGGTGCCACGTTGCGTCCGCAATTGACTCCGCTGCTGGCCACCACACCCGGCGCAGCGCAACCGACCTATCGAGGCAACGTTTCAGATGGTTTCGTTGCGCGATTTGCGGACTCGGCATTCGCGCCGGCGAATGATTTTTTCGCGACGCGCGCCAGGATCTTGGGCAACCGCCTGACGGTGGAAGCAAACAATACCGAAGCCACATCGGAAGCGGGAGAACTGCCGGTCGCGAATCTGGCGTCGGCGAAAACCCTTTGGTGGAGCTGGACCGCGCCGGGCGCCGGGCGCGTTCGTCTCTCGACGGCCCCAGCGGATTTCGACACGATGCTGGCTGTGTTTCGCGGCCAAAATTTGGGCGAGCTGATCGTGGTGGATGTGAGTGATGATGAAAACGCGGCCGAAAATCGATTGACCAGTTCGTTGGAATTCATGGCAGCGCCTGGAGTCGAATACCAAATTGTGGTGGATGGAAAAGGCGGCGCGAGCGGAACATTGTCGCTCTCCCTGATTTTCTCCGGCCAGGCCAACGACCATTTTGCCAATCGCCAGATGATTCCATCATTTCCGGCGAGCGTCTCGGCCTCGAATCAGGACGCTACGTTTGAGGCCGGCGAGATGTGGCATGGCGAATCGCCGGGCGGACAATCGCTCTGGTGGAGTTGGACGGCAACCCAAAATGCGAATGTGGCCGTGAGCACGTCCGGCAGCGATTTCGACACGCTTCTGGCGGTTTATACCGGAACCGAGCTGGGCGAATTGGCGCTCGTGAAAGGCAACAACAATTCGAGCGACGCCGCGACCACCAGCCAGGTGACGTTCAAAGCTATTCAAGGCGAGACCTACCACATCGCGGTCGATGGGCAATACACCGCCACAGGCCAGATTCAATTGCATTTGCTTCCGGGCGATCCTCCGGCCAACGACAATTTCGCGGACGCGTCGATCTTGAGCGGGAACCTGGTGGAAATCACGGCGTCCAATGTGAATGCCACGCTCGAACCCGGTGAACCCGATTTGGGTTTTGTCAGCCCGAGCGGAAACACGGTCTGGTGGACCTGGACCGCTCCGGCCAAGGGACGGGTGAATGTCAGCACGGAGGGGAGCAGCTTCAACACGCGTCTGGGTATTTATCGCGGGTTGACTTTCGAGACGCTAAGCCTGGTGGCGTCGAGTGATGACGTCGATCTGGCCAATGGCAAAGTTTTCAGCGCGGCCGTTTTCCAGGCGGAACCAGGCGTGCGCTATTCGATCCTGGTCGATGGCATTACTTACAATCACTCCGGACGCGTGCAACTGGCGTTGCGGCTTACTTTGCCACCGCAGATTCTGGTGGAAACGATGACGCTCGATGGCACTGGGCGGGGGCAATTTCGAGTGCGCGGTGAAGCTGGAAGCAAATACGCCGTCGAGACCTCGCTTGATCTGCGCAGTTGGTCTCGGGCTTCGGAGGCCCAATTTGAGGGCGAATCTTTTCTTTTCGAGTGGCAGCGAAACCCGGGGGAAGCGCAGCGTTTTTTTAGAGTGATCGAATTGCCATAGCGCCGGGGGCCTGCGCCAGCGGTTGCGCTCATGAAGGAGGCGATGCCACGGTCAAGCGGCTCGGCGTTCGGCTTCGGATGATTCGGTTTTCACTTCGAGGTTTTCGTTCGCAGGACCGTTGATGACTTCGCCATAACGATTGAAACGCGACCCGTGACAGGGGCAGTCCCACGTTTTTTCGAGTGAATTCCAGGAAACGACGCAACCCAAATGCCGGCAAATGGCCGAGCGCTCGTGCAGAGTGCCATCTTCATCGCGATACACGGCATGCTTGACCAGTCCGCGGCGCAGGATCGCCCCCATGCCGGGACGAATCTCCTCGATCGAACTGACTTCCGCCGGCGTGGCCAGGTCGGCATATTGCCGCAGCACATTGACATTCTCGGAGGCGAATTCGCCGGTGGCGCGCAAGGTTTTTCGCGATGGATCGTACAATTTAGCCCACGGATTTTCGTGCCCCATGATGAGGTCGGTCAGAATCATTCCGGCAATCGTCCCATGCGTCATGCCCTGCCCCGAATCGCCGGTGGCAATGAAAATATGGTCGCTGTCCATCGGATTTTTGCCGATGAACGCAACATAATCGACCGGTTCCATGACCTGCCCGGACCAACGGAATTCGATCGCCTCGATCATCGGGAAACGCTCTCGAGCCCATGTTTCGAGCGACGCGAATGGAGCATGTTCCGGCGGAATTTGCCCGGTCTTGTGGTCCTCGCCTCCGACGATGAGCATGTCAAAATCACCGATGCGGCTGGCGGCTGCGGATTCATTGGCGGGCACTTCCTGGAGCCGCACGTAATGGTAAGGCCATCCCGTGTCCCAAAGCAGCAGCTGCGGCACGGAACCACGCGGCACACGAGCGCCGATGACGTAAGTGCGATAGGCCGCTTGTTTGGTGTGAATGGCCACGCGGTCATTGACAGGACTGTTTGTGGCCACTACCACCGCCTGGGCTGTGACCGTCGCTCCGCCGCGCACCTGCACTTTTGCAGGCGGCCCGGAATCGATCTTTTCGGCGTGAGCGTGCGAATAAATGCGTCCTCCAAAACGGCGAATGGCGAGCGCGAGTCCGCTCAGGTACTTCAGCGGATGCATCTGGCCCTGGCGCGGAAAACGCAGGCAAGGCCCGGAATTCCAAAAGGCGATTGGAGCGCGTTCGATCTTTTCCACGTAGGAAAGTCCCGCGCGATGTGCGGCCCGCAATTCTTCTTCGAGTGATTCCACCGCATCGCCCGGCTGCAAAAAAAGGTAGCCATCGATGCGCCGAAAATCACAGTCGATTTGCTCCTGGTTCGCGATGGCCTCCATCTCGTCGATGGCGGCGGTATGACTGGCGGCAATGATTCTGGCGCCTTCCGTTCCGTGCAATCGCTCGGCTTCGAGGTAGCGATCGTCAAAGGCGTTGGTCAAATGCGCGGTTGTGCGGCAAGTCTCTCCTCCGGCCAGCGGACCGTCATCGAGCACGATGACCGATTTGCCCTGGCGTGAAAGAAGGTAAGCAGTGGTGAGTCCGGCGATGCCGGCGCCGATCACGCAGACTTCTGCTTCGAGATTTTGAACGAGTTCCGGTTGCGCCGGAACATCGGCCATGCCCATCCAGATTGAAACGGTCGAACCAGAATCACTTTTCATAATCACATCATCACCTTGCTGCTTCCCTTGCGAATTCGAATTATTCGCGCGCGGTGCCTCGACCATGCCGGCGCAAGGCGAGCAGATATTCCATCAGGTCATCGAGCTCCTCGGGCGGAATGTGGTGGCGATCGAAACCAGGCATTGCGCCGAGGCCGAGGCGCACTTGCGTTTTCATCAAAAAACGCGGCGCAGGTTTGTCATTGAGCGCCGGTGCCAATCCGCCTTCGCCACCCGGATGGCAGGTATGGCAATGCTCGTAAAAAACCAGTCTGCCGCGCTCGGCTTTCTCGTTCAATTGCGTCATCGGCCCAACCACGGGTTCGCCCCGGCGCGCCGAACGGCAGCCGAGAGTGCCAACCAGCAAGCCGGCAATTCCCACGACCCACAAAAACTTTTTCAATCGATATTTCATGCCACCGCCCCATGATTGCTGCTTTGTCGCTGTCTCATAAAATCATCAACCGCTGGCGCGAAGGTTCGTTTTTATCGTGCGCTAACCTTTGGGCCGAGGCGCCGAGTTCCTGGCGGCGCTTGGTTGTGCGCGTATGATGCGCCAGATCACGCCCGTATTCGGCTGCGGTTTCGCTCCTCGGGCATCGTGGAGGAGAACTCCAAAATCAACGACGTACATCGTGTCGCCTTTGCGATTGAACCGCACTGCGACCGGGCGTTCGAGGCCGCCGTTTTTTAATTTCGAACTCGGACCCGTTTTCCGTCCACGATTGACGGCGAACTCCTCGATCACTCCGTTCTCAACATTCACCCGAACTACTTTGAAACCGACCGGATGCAAGGTCTTGCCGGTCCC
>JBFMDG010000551.1:0-5344 GCA_040754135.1 Verrucomicrobiota bacterium | reverse complement strand
AGCACGAGCCTCTTTGTGGCTTCCAAAATCCTCGGCAAACGAATGGGGCAACTTTTCCGGGCTTGAACATGATCGAAAAAGGGAACCGCTCTACTGAGCGGGAGTTGGGACATTTTGCGATCACCTTTGTCCCAAACTTCGTCCCAAGCCTTGTCGATGGAAAATCTTTTCGACAAAGTTTCCGACGAGGTTTTCGACAAAGGAATGACAGGCGAGCGAAAACTCCACACTGCGGGAGGAGCTATTCGAGGGAAGGGACGTATTGTTCTTCGGGTTGCGGGGAGAGGTGGTTGCGCATGATGATTCTGGCGCAGGTGTTCCAGCGCAACAAGGCGTCGTCATTGCCGGAGGGGCGGAGCGCTTCGGCTTTTTCATACCAGCGCATCGCTTCGCGCAATTCATCATAAGCAATGAAGCCGCAACCGGGATTGCCTCGGGCAAGGTGGGCTTTGGCGTGGCGTTCGCAAATAATTCCGGCGTAATAGGCGCGATCGTATTCACTCGTAAGGCGCGTCAAAACCTCCTGCACTTGCGCATCACTCACCCGGTAACCTTTGCCAATGCGATCGGTCAGAGCCAGAAGCAGAATGCTCAAGGCCTGCTGATTTTGCGGGTCGGTTTCCAGGACATCGAGGCAAATGCTCTCGGCTTCGGCAGGTTCATTCAAGAGCCGGTAGCGCATCGCTTTTTCAAGCGCGGCGGGGATGGCCTCCTTTGAAAGCGGTTTCAGTTCGAATTGCTCGTGCTGTTCCATACCTTGGGCTCATGGCCTGCAAGGAAGTTAATTCGATTTCCTGAATCGTTTCAACACCCAAACTAACGGGTCATAAAATTGGTCTGCGACCCGTTCCTTGAGCGGGATGATCGCATTGTCGGTGATGTGGATCTCTTCGGGACAAACTTTCGTGCAGCATTTGGTGATGTTGCAGAATCCGACGCCATGCAAATTCCGCAATTCTTCGAGCCGATCCTCGACATCCAACGGATGCATTTCAAGGGCGGCGGCGTAGACCAGAAAACGCGGTCCGATAAACTCGCTGTGTTTGGCATGATCCCTCAACACATGGCACACGTCCTGGCAAAGAAAACATTCGATGCACTTGCGGAATTCCTGCACGCGATCGACATCGGCCTGGGCCATGCGCCAGGTGCCATCCGGCGCATCGGGAGGGCGCGGCTTGAACCGTTTGATTTTCTTTTTTACCTCGTAATTCCACGAAACATCCGTGACCAGGTCGCGCACATGCGGAAACGCTTTCATCGGCTCGATGGTCACAGGCTTGTCCAACGGCACGTCGCTCAGCCGTGTCATGCACATGAGGCGTGGAATCCCATTGATTTCCGCAGAGCAAGATCCGCATTTGCCCGCTTTGCAATTCCACCGGCAGGCCAGATCGTTGGCTTCCGCGCTTTGAATGCGGTGAACGGCATCGAGCACGACCATTCCGTCGGAAACCTCGGTTGTGTACTCGACAAACTGCCCTTGCCCTCCGGCTCCACGCCAGATGCGGAAGGTGGCCCGTCTGTTTTCGGTTTTGGTTTCGGACATACAATGACCTCCTCCGGAGGCGCCGGTTTATTTCTGTTCGTTGATGATTTGCTCGAGTTCCGGTGGCAACGGCGGAATCGGTTCCCGCCGAATTTGCATCGAGCCGTCGGATGCCTGGCTGATGACAATATTAACCTTCCCGAATTCGGGTTCTTTGTTTGGGTAATCGTCGCGAAAATGGGCGCCGCGGCTTTCCTTCCGTTCGATGGCCGAACGGGTAATCGCTTCCGAAACCGTCAGCATATTTTTCAAATCGAGCGCGGTATGCCAGCCGGGATTGTACTCGCGATGGCCGGTGACGCCGGTGCGATGCGAGCGATCCCACAAAACGTGCAATGCCTCCAAAGCGCGGACCATCTCATCCTCGCGCCGGACGATCCCGACGAGATCTTGCATGAGCGTTTGCAAATCGTGCTGGATATCGAAAGGGCCTTCGAACTTGCTCGCGCCCGCGCGATCGAAAGGAGCGAGGGCTTCACGCGCGGCCGCTTCGAGCTGGTCGGCATGGACGTCCGCCGCCGCATGTTCTTTGGCAAATCTGGCGGCGAATTCTCCGGCTCTTTTTCCGAAAACAAGCAGGTCGGACAACGAATTGCCTCCGAGCCGATTCGCGCCATTGATTCCGGCCGCACATTCGCCGGCAGCGAACAAACCGGGAACACGCGACATCTGCGTGTCCGAGTTCACGCGGATGCCTCCCATCACGTAATGCGTGGTCGGCCCCACTTCCATCGGCTCGCGAGTGATATCGATATCCGCGAGCTGCTTGAACTGATGATACATGCTGGGCAGCTTGCGTTTGATGTGTTCCGCGGCATTCGGCAGTTTTGATTTGATCCAGGAGATGTCGAGAAACACACCCCCATGCGGGCTCCCACGTCCCTGCTTGATCTCCCGCACGATGCACCGGGCGACATGATCGCGCGTCAGCAACTCCGGCGGACGTCGCGCATTCTTGTCACCCTGGCAATAACGCCAGCCTTCTTCTTCGTTATCCGCTGTCTGCGCCTTGTACAAATCGGGGATATCACCGAACATGAATCTTTTGCCCTCTTTGTTCAGCAGAATGCCGCCTTCGCCCCGCACCCCTTCCGTCACTAGTATGCCGCAGACACTCGGCGGCCAGACCATTCCGGTCGGATGAAATTGCACGAACTCCATGTCGATCAGTTCTGCTCCGGCGTGATAACCGAGCGAATGCCCATCTCCCGTGCATTCCCAGCTGTTGCTCGTAATCCGGAATGATCGGCCAATCCCGCCCGTGGCCAAAATAATCGCCTTCGCCTTGAACACTCGGAAACGTCCGCGTTCGCGATCGTATCCAAATGCTCCGGCCACCCGGTCGCCGTCTTTGAGCAGCTGAACTATCGTGCATTCCATATGCACATCGATGCCTTGATGAATCCCGTGATCCTGCAAGGTGCGGATCATCTCGAGGCCGGTGCGATCGCCCACATGAGCCAGGCGCGGATATTTGTGGCCGCCGAAATTGCGTTGCAGAATGCGCCCGTCTTTGGTGCGATCAAAAAGCGCGCCCCAGGCTTCCAATTCGCGGACGCGGTCGGGCGCCTCGCGCGCGTGCAGTTCGGCCATGCGCCAGTTGTTCACGTATTGGCCCCCACGCATGGTGTCGGCAAAGTGCACTTTCCAACTGTCGCGTTCATCCACGTTGGCCAAGGCTGCGGCAATGCCCCCTTCAGCCATGACGGTGTGGGCTTTCCCGAGCAAGGATTTGCAGACGAGCCCCACGCGGATGCCCGCGGCGGAGGCTTCGATGGCGGCGCGCAAACCGGCTCCGCCGGCCCCGATCACGAGGACGTCATGTTCGAATGTTTGATATTCAGGCATGGAAGCCTTTCAAGTTCCCGCTCTGGCGCTGGCCTTAGAGCAAACGGAAATCAGTCCAGATCCCTTTGGCGCAGAGCCTCACGTAAAGATCGCTGAAACCGACCCAAAAAAGACTTAACCAGGCCCAGAGCATGTGGCGCCGGTTGAGGCAACTGACACAGCCATACATTTTTTGGCGCGAAGGTTTTTTGGACAGTTGATCCAAACAACCTCCAATCAGATGCCGCAGCGAATGGCAGCCGAAGGTATAGCCGCCGAGCAAAATGACATTGACCACCAGCACCAGAGAGCCGATGCCAATGCCAAATTGCCTTTGTTGCGTGTTCGGATCGGCAAACCAAAATGCCTGCCAGGCATCGTAGGCCAGAACGCCGAGAACCGGCAGCGCGAGATAAAGGAAATAGCGATGGATATTTTGCGCCAGAAGGGGAAGCGAATGTTCGCCCAAATATTTTTTGCGCGGTTCCCCAACGGTGCATGACGGCGGGTCTGCCCAGAATGATTTGTAATACGCGCCGCGGTAATAATAGCAGGTGAGCCTAAAGCCACCAGGAATCCAAAGGATAAGAAGCGCCGGCGAGAAAATCAGCCAGGCAGGCCACCAGTCCGGCCGCGGACCAAACCAGCGATGAGGCGATTCTCCGAAAAGTTCGGGCGAATAAAAGGGCGACAGGTACGGGCCGTAAAAATATTCAATTCCCTGAAAGGCGGCCCAAGTGGAATAGACGATGAAGGTCGAGAGGCCGAGGAAAACCAGGACAGGCTGGAGCCACCATGCGTCCGGCCGCATGGTTTGGCCGAAGCTGCGTTGTTTCAAAACATCCGCGTAGGCCATGGTGATATCGGACTGCCGCAGGCTGGTTGCAACGGCACGCCACTTCTTGGCTAGCGACAATCCACATCCGAATCAAGGTCGGACTGGCCAGGAACGACGATTGCAGTTTTGCTTTTGAATTCATTAAGCGACTTTATCCCGATCGGGAATGGCACTCCTCAACCTGCCTGCCTCGATTAATTCGCGACCTTGGCTGGCTTGATCAGCTGCTTTTCAATCGTTTGCCACGCCACCGCATCGCAAGCGCTAAAAGCATCGGGCTGTCCGGTATTGGTGGCGATAACCACCGCGAAGTCCTTTTTGGGCGCGATCCAGACAACGGTAAACCACATCGTGTTGCTTCCGGTGTGGGTGAGCGCTTCGCCATCCGCCCAGGAGCGTTCCACCACGCCCCAGCCAAGGGCGTAACCCTGCTTTTCAATATCACCATGCAGTTTTTGAAATGACTTTGGTTCGAGGATGTGATTCCGGCCGCGCGCGCCTTGCAGATGAAACAAAGCGTAGCGGGCGAGATCTTCGATCGAACAATGCACGGTCCCGCACGGCCCCATGCAGGCCGGATTATCGCCATTCGGCCCCGGTTTGATTGGAATCAACTTGCCCAACCGGCGCACATGACCACGCGGTTCGTCCACCGGATTTTCCCGGCCGGGCGCGCCAAATCCTGCCGACGACATTTTCAACGGCTTGAACAATCTTTCCTGCAACAATTCCTCCCAGGAACGACCGGTGGTTTTCTCGAGCATCGCACCCGCAATGGCGTAGCCATAATTCGAATAGCCGTATTTGGTTCCGGGCGGGTCTTTTGGTTTTTGTTGCAGGGCTAATTCCACCAGCTTCAGGCGTTGTTCGACAATCGGACCGGAGAACTGCCGCAGCTTCAGAAAAACCTCCGTGCCTCCCTTGGTGTCATCCGGCAGGCCGCCCCGATGCGCGAGCAATTGTTCGAGCGTCACCGATCGGTAGGCCGGTTGCATCTTCTCCGCCAGTTCGGGAAACATCTCGTCCACCGTCGTGGTCCAGGAGATTTTGCCTTCTTCGACCAGCATGGCCGCGAGGGTGGCGGTCATCGATTTCGTACACGAGCCGATATGCCAGCGGTCGGCTAACGT
>JBFMDG010000550.1:0-5356 GCA_040754135.1 Verrucomicrobiota bacterium | reverse complement strand
TCCTTCCATTGCAGTTGCACGCCGCCATCGGCTGGCAAATAAGAAACGAAATCGCTCCCTTGCCGCTCGGGTTTTGCGCCACGCGGAAATTCGAATCGCGTGTCCGAGGGTAACCCTTGAAAATGCACCGGCCGCAGCGAACTACGCGCGACGTCAAACTGAAGCGTGTTCCATCCATTGCTCGATTGCACCCTGGCGTCGAAGCGCACTTCGATCGGGTAACGACCGGGCTTGCTGAAGCGCAGAATGTAGCGGCCCTCCTCGAGATAGACCTCCCCTTCTTTGGGCGGACTGGTCAACGCAGCCTCGCCCGCGAGCAGCACGGTTTGGCCGCCTTCGGGATGTTTGACGATGGCCTCTGCCGTCAGAACAAAACTGGCGAGCTGATTCGTCAATTGGCCGACGAGTTTGAAATGCTCGAGCGCCACCTTGCGCGCATCGGGATCTTTGTCCGCGAGTTCCAGCGCCATGACGATTTCCGGTCCAGAGAAGCGAAAGCGCCACACCCGTTCGCTGCCTGGATCTACTGGTGACAAGCCGTCCACACGCACGGCCAACAGCCCCTCGACTCGCGCAAAGTTCGCCTGAACAGCCGGGTCGCTCTTCACCTCGATGACTCCGTCGGCAAAGGCGGCGTTTTCACCGGCCAACAACAGCGGGGAAATGGTTTGCGGCAGTTTTTCAACCCGCTGACGGCTGTGAACGGTGAATGTGAAGTTCGTCTTCGGCGCGTTCGTTCCGGTGTCCGTCGTGCGGATGACCAAAAATCTTTTGCCCGCTTCTCCATATCGAATTCCCCAATCGAAAAGATCGCTACCCGCGACATTGGTGATTTCGCCCTGGCCGCGCAACCCAACGATCAGCTCGCGCAAACGGCCTTGAAGCAGGCGCGATTTCAGTTCGGTCATGCTGGTGATTTGTTCCCGGCCAATGTCGATGTGTGAGTCGATGCTCAGGGAGTAAATGAGTTTCGGCTCGCGTTCCTCGGGCGTGGCAGGGCCAAGCCGGCCTTTGAGAATGAAGCTGGCCTGTCCCTGATCGACCTGTCCATTGAGGCTCAAGTTGTCAATCACGGCCGCGATCGGTTCGGCGGCCATTACCGGAAGAGCCAGGAACAAAGCCGTCAAAAGAAGAGCCGATGCGCGAAGGAAGCAGGCGTTGCGCAGGAGCGCGAGTGGAGGCGGAATCATCGATGGCACGGCGGAACGCATCCTTCGCGATTCGCGCCGTTGCCGCGGTGGTTGGAGTGAGCCTGGTTCCGATTCGTTTGTTCCCGAAGATCCGAGTTCGTCTGCTGGGTTGCGTGGCGGAATGAATTTTGAAAAACGGCGAGTGGAATTCAGGTTCATATCAATCTCAAATCTTATTTCCCAGTGATGGCCTGTGCTTGTTGAATCATCACAGACAACTGGCTTGGACGAGGATCAGGAGCGAAATGCTCCGGCAAACCCTCGAGCAAATTGCGCAGGGCGCCGAGAGAGATATCGCCGACGTAAGGATTGCGTTCGAGCCATTCGCCGAACGCCGCGGCTGTCGCGGCCAATCGCATGGCGGGGCTGGCCTGATCGAGTGCGGGCGCGGTCGCCGTGTAGGCCAAAGGCCAGGCTTGCTCGACGTAGGAACCGGTTCCGGGAATTTTGTAGCGCACTCGCACCACGCCGATCGGCCCGCTGCCTTGCGGATTGACTTCGATGGCATAGAGCGCGTTGCCTGATTCCGCGGCGGCAATTTCGGCGGCATCCACGGTGTTATCCCGGAACTGCTCCTTGGTCAGTTGATGCCGCGCATAGCCGATTTGTCGGTAGGTGGTGACCCGTGCCGGGTTGAATTCAATCTGTGTTTTGACATCGGCCGCAGCGACGCTCAGCGCGCCGGCCAGTTGATTCGCAAAATCCGGTTCGGCCTGCGCGGGATCGTTGAGAAAACCGTACCGGCCATCGCCGTTGCGCGAGAGCGCTTCCAGCAACTCATCGTTGTAACCGTCCCAGCCAATGCCAAAACAATCGAGCGCGATGCCTTTGGCGCGTTGGGCGACGACCCGTTTTTTAAGCTGTTCGGCATCGATGTTGCCGAGATTAGCCGCGCCGTCGGTGAGCAGGATGACGCGGTTCATGCCCTTGGCCACGTAATGGCGCGCCGCGGTTTCGTAACCGGCCTTCAACGCTTCTTCGAGATTCGTTCCGCCTTCCGGATTCAGATTCAAAATGCGCGCCAGCAATTCCCCGGGCTTGCCTCCTTCGAGTCCATCGACGACCAGCCGCGGGGTGCGCGAAAAAGTCACGACGCTGATGCGATCGTGCGGTTGCAAACGGCGCGCGAGCACTTGCAGCGCCGTGCGCACGACCTGGACGCGATCGGGCCGTTCCATGGAACCGGAATTGTCGAGCAGCACGACGAGATTGAGCGGCTTATCGGCTTCACGCCCGATGGCGGCGGTCTGGATGCCAATGCGTAAAACGTCGCGATTGTGCGCGAATGGAGAACGAGCGCGTTCCCATTGAAATCCGAGCCGCGCTCCCGGGGCCGGCGCGCAATCGTGGTAATCGAAAGCGTTCAGGAATTCCTCGACGCGGATCGATCCGGGCTCGGGCATGATGTTGTTCGCAAGGCTGGCGGCGGCGAGCCGGAACGAAACATCGCTCACGTTCAGCGAGAAGGTCGAAAAGCGATTTTCGCGCGTGCTGATCTCGGGCTGTGGCTGTGCTGGCGCTATCGGCGCCGGTTTGGATTGGGGTGCGTCTTCCGTTTTCCGCGCTTCGAATTGCTTGCCCACGCTGATCCCTTCCGCAGCGTTTTCGGGCGCGGGCGAAGTCACTGGCTGGCCCACGACGCGACCGGCGCTCTCTGTGGTTGAACCTTGCGGCGCTGGAATGGATTCTCTTTCCGCGAGCCGTTTGCTTTCGTCGAAGGTGATTTTTTTCGCCGGCGCTTTGGCGAGTGTTTGAAGCTGCTGCTCGACCGATCGCTCTCTCGTTTCTTCGCTGCGCTGGCGAACACCCGCTCTTTTATCCCGCTCTGCCGATTCCACTTCGATCAGGCGTTCGAGGCCATCGCCTCCGCGGGCGAGTTGAGCCATCTCCGATTGCGGGACAACAGCCGGTCGATTGGCCGGCGGAAGTGGCTGACTAAAACCACGCACGCCTGATGAATCGAGGTAAAGATCGGTGCGCTGGGCCTTTTCACCGCCCGCGGGCGTTTTGAAATCGCCCAAACCAAATGCAACCGTGGTGTCGCGAACCTGTTTGTCTTTGCTCAGTGGATCGAAATCAGAATTGGGCTGGCGCAAGGAAGCAGTCTCTGCCGGCAATGCGAAGCCCAAGTACCAACTCGCTGCCGGCGCTTGCTCCGTCTGAGGAACAGGAATATCCGCAAAATAATTCCCGAAATGCGCCGGCGCGTTTTCACGCGCACGCGCGCCCCAATAAGCGTAATCACGCGTTTGCGCACCGTTGACGGATGCGACTCCGGCGTGTTCCGCCTCACCCCTGCCAAAGGCCGTCATTGGAGCAGATACGCCATACCTTGTTTGTGCGGTCGATAACGGGTCGAATTGATTGAGACCGCCGGCAACGCCTCCTAAACCGCCACCACCACCAGCACCACCACCGCCGAATCCGGCGCCGGCCGCGAATTTCCCGCCCATGACACCGCCGCCGTTTCTATCTCCCGGAACCGGTCCTGTGGAAGTGACGATTCCCGCTGCGGCCACCGGTCCAGACAAAGTCGAGTCCCTGCCCCCCGACCCCGGTTCACCGAATGACGGTGGATTGCGGAAACGCTCGTCGGCGCCGGCGATTCTGCTTTCCGCCAGCGTTCGGTCTTTCGTTTCAACGATCGTCGAGAGATCGGTAAGGACATCGGCGCCGCTGGGGAGGTAAACGCCGGTGTTCTTTTGCGCGGGCGTGGTCGAATCCGGAATTGCAGCCTTCGAGTATTGGCTCAGAGCATCGGTTGCGGAAAGATTCCGCGCGGCCAACCGATGCTCAGAGGCCGGTGCCGCACCGGACTGCATTCCGAGACCTTCAGTCGATTGCTGATTTGACGTGGCCGACTCAACCTGGGCGATGATTGGAGGGGGATTCTCGGACGGCATACCGCCGGTATCGAGCGGCGGGAGAACGGGCCCGGGCGCAAGCAAATAATCTCGATCTTTGTTAGCAACTTTCCTTTCCTCCGAACGCTGCTCTTCCGGCGCAAGTGAGGGATCCGCATCGGATCCGGTTTTGGATCGAACCTGGACCCGCGTTGCCAAAGATTCGCTCTGCTGGCTGCCGCGATCATACATGATTTCTCCCGATTCCGATTCCGGTTCGACATGCAGCTTGGCGATCCCGAGTTCTTTCCTGGATCCATTGAACGCAATGTAAGCCCAGAGGCCCAGAACGAGAATGGCAATTCCTGCGGCGACGGCGAATCGGAATTGGAATCGACGGATTGGGAGGTTTGCTCGCAGGGGCACCCGCTCTTTGGCTACTTTGAATTGTGCGAACAATGTTTCGCGACGTTTGGCCGATAATTTCTTTTCCAGTTGATCCGTTGCAGTTTGAGTTGCCGCTGGTTGCGCGGCCTTGGCGGCGAGGTCGATGGTTTGCCGCAGTTGATTGTGAAAGGCGGCCAATTGGGGATCTTTTTCGATCGCTTCCTGCAATTGCGCCGCTTCGAACTCACTGGCTTCACCGAGGAGCCAGGCGACGATGCGCACCTCCATTTGTTCCCGGGGATCCTGAGGCGGAATCGTGTTTGGATTCATGAAATCACTCCATTTTTCTTGAGGGCAGCGGCCAGATGTTTGAGCGCGTGATGCAACAGGTAACCGACGTTGCTGACGCTCAGTTGTGTGGCGGCGCTGATTTCTTTGTAGGAGAGCCCTTGCTCGAATTTAAGCCGGATCAACTCCTGGCTGCGCGCGTCAAGACCGTCCAGGCAGAGGCGCGTTTGTCCGATGGCTTCGAGCCGTTGGATCTGCTCGTCCGGCAGCGGCAATGGATCGGGCGTTTCGGCCTGGTCGGAATCCTGAGGCGCGAGCGGGACGATTTTGCGGCCGGCGCGGAGGTGATTGAGCGCGAGATTGTGGACGGTGCGGTAGAGCCACGCTTGCGGCTGGCGCACGCGCTCGAACTCGGCGTGTAATTTGAGAAAGGCTTCCTGCACGATGTCTTGAGCTGTTTCGCTGTCCGTGACGATGCGTTCGGCATACCCCAACAAAGCCGATTCCAGAGCAGCATAGAGCTGCTCGATCGATCCCGGCGGCGCGGTGATCGGTTCGGCGTCGTCGGGTTTTCTTTCGGCCATAGTCGGATTCACAGGCGACTTCAGCGACTTCAGTGTTAAGACACGGACATCGGAGTTTTCTTAG
>JBFMDG010000549.1:0-5367 GCA_040754135.1 Verrucomicrobiota bacterium | reverse complement strand
ATCTGGCGGCGTATCTTCTTTGCTTCGAAACGGGAACTCCACCTGCCGTCGGTTATTCGCGCACATGGACGGCAGCGAATCTGGACGAGCCGGATTTGAACGGCGCGTGGTTGACGCTCGAAAAACTCGCTGAGCGGGCGCAGATCGATCTGACCATTCGCGGCACTTTCGATGGCCGCTTGCGAGGTCTGCTCTATCGGCCCGGGGGGTTCGTTTACGAAGCAGACCAAACGGGAATTGGCCCATTCACACGCAATCAACTTCGGGAACGCATTCGCGGGCAAGATGTGCTCACGCTCCTGGCTGTTCCCGCAGGACTGGGGCGCCGTTTCGCAATCGATCGCAATGGCGACGACGTCAAGGATGGCGATGTGATCGCGCCGAACCTCACGGTGAGCAGACAAGGAACCACTGTGACTTTGGCTTGGCCACAATCGGCTCCCGGTTTTGTTTTGGAGGTTTCAGATGGGCTGGGGAACGGCGGGTGGCGTCCGGAAGTGACTCGTTCCACTTTTATGAATGCTCGGCAACAAGTGACCGTGCTTTTGGATAGCCAAGCTCGATTTTATCGACTGCGCGCGTTGTGAGCCGCGCTGCGCTCCGTAGCGCAGGCGTCTCGCCTCTCAATTCCTTTGTCGAAAACATTGTCGAGAACTTTGTCGATCCAAAATCCTTTCGACAAAAGTTTGCGACAAGGTTTGCGACAAGGTTTGCGACATGTGTCGGTGGCCGCGCGCCTCGAGTCCTCTACGGCATAAACTCTGTTCAATCCCGCGGTCTGGTCCGCAAGGCAGCAAAGGCAGCAAGGCTCCGCTTGCCAAAGTTTCAGCGCCCCATCACAATCCGTGGCACGATGACCCCGGCCTGGATCAGCGTATGTCGTTGCCTTTGGCTGAGCTTTTTAGTTCCCAAAATCTTTCTTGGAGCTGCCGAGTTCCCCGAATTTGCAAATGAATTCACCACGGACGCCTGGACGACGGAAAATGGTTTGCCGCAGAATTCGATCACAGCCATGGCCCAAACGCCCGACGGATATCTTTGGCTCGGCACATTCAACGGCCTCCTTCGCTTCGATGGCGCGCGATTCAAAGTATTTGATCCCGTCAACACACCTGCATTGAAGAGTGCGCGCGTTGTCGAGTTGGATGTGGACAAGCACGGCACGCTTTGGATCACTTCCGAAGAATCCTACTTGGCCCGGTTTGCCGCGGGCACATTTGAATCGATGAACGGGCAGTTTGGTTTGCCGCCAGGTCGGGCCGTTTGCAAAGGAGCCAATCCTGACGGCGAAGCGACCGTGATTGTCGATGGCCGGTATTATCGGTTCCATTCAGAGCACTTTCACCCTATCGCCCCCTCCGTGGAGATCGCACAAGCCCGGCCGGATGCGCTGCGCGTGCGCTGGCCCAATCGCGGCTGGATTCGCAGCCATGGCGCCTGGCACTTTGCCACCGCCAATGAATGGAGGTCGAATTTCTCCGTCACGGGTAAATCAGTGGTTTTCCATGAGGACGCCACCGGCACGCCTTGGGTCTCGGGACTCGATCGCAAACTCAACCTTCGCACCGGAGCCGAGGTGCCATTCAAACCGCCAATACCCTCAACAGCAGATCTGACTTCGGCGGTTGAAGATTCTGAAGGCAATCTCTGGATTGGCACGTGGATCGAGGGTTTGTTCATCATTACTCCTTCGGGTGAAACGCGCCGCATTGCGCTCGGCGGTCACACCGAATCGATTCGCGGCGTCATGAGGGATTTGGAAGGAAACATCTGGGTCGGCACAGACACCGCCGGGTTGTACCGCATCAAACGCAAACTCTTCAAAACCTTCGGGGTGAAGGAAGGGCTCCGCGGAGAGATTATTAAAGCGGTGTTCGAGGACGCGCACGATCGGATTTGGGTGCTGAACGAAAAAGGGGTGGATTGGATTTTACCAGACGCAACGGTTCGCGCGGGTTGGAGCGGCGCCACGGATTTATGGGCTGGCGGGGTTTCGCCGGAAGGCAAAGTCTGGATCGGAAATTGGGCTGGCAACCTGTGGCAATTTCGTGAGGGCGATTTCGTGCGGTGCTCCTTTGACCGGTTTGAATTGGCGCGACCCATTCGAGTGCTCGAAGCAGATGGGCAAGGTCAGATGTGGCTTGGCACGTCGGGTGGGCTCGCCCGGTTAACCGATGATCGAACGGAGTCGGTGCCGTTGCCGAAAGAATTGCCAGTGCACGACGTGCGCGCGATTTGCGAAGATTCCACGGGACGCCTTTACGTGGGTTTGTATGGGGGAGGATTATTGCGCCGCGCTCGAGAAGGCTGGGAGCGGTTCGGGAAAGAGCAGGGGCTCGCCGATGCGCATATTTATTCGCTGCGCGCCGATTCGAATGGCGTGATGTGGGTGGGAACGGCCTACGGAGGATTGAGCCGATTTCAGGAGAACCGCTTTTTCAACTTTGTCCCGGGAAAATTTCCTTTGCCGCGCACCATCTCTTCGATCTTGCCGGACGGCGGCGATGATCTTTGGCTCGGCAGCAGCGACGGAATTTTTCGAGTGCGCCGGTCCGAATTGCATGCGGCTGTAAACGGCGCGCCCATCTCGACGGTGCAGCATTACGACACGTCGGACGGACTGGGGACACGCGAATGCGCCGCTGGAATGAGCCCAACGGTCTGGAAAAGCAGAGCTGGAGGAATCTGGTTTGCCACCGTGCGCGGCGTATCGGTTGTCAGCCCGCAAGACCTCACGCGAAATGTCCGTCCGCCCGCGGTGGTGATTGAAGAAGTCCTGGTGGATGAGGAGTTTGAAAGCGATTCATTTCAGGCGGTTCGTCCAGGACTTCATTCGCCAACGCCGCGCGCGCCCGCGATCATCACCGTGCCGCCTGGCAATCGTCGTGTGGAAATCCATTACACTGGTTTGAGCCTGACCGCGCCGGAAAAGGTTCGCTTCCGGTATCGGCTGGACGGATTGGACGAAGATTGGATCGAAGCGGGCCAGCGTCGCGCGGTGCATTATCAGAGTTTGCCGCCCGGTTCCTATCGGTTTCGTGTCACCGCGTGCAATAACGATGGGATTTGGAATCCGACCGGCACAACGCTCGGCCTCGTTGTCGAGCCGTTCTTCTGGCAGACGCTCTGGTTTCGTGCGCTGTTGGTGGTCGGCGTCGGCGGACTGATCCTCGGCGCCTATGAAATGCGCATTCGCCGGCTTCAGCAGGCCAGGATCGCGCAGGAACTTCTTTCGCGACGTCTCATTCAGTCGCAGGAACAGGAACGCAAACGCATCGCCGCCGAGTTGCACGATAGCCTCGGCCAAAATCTTTTGATTATTAAAAACCGCGCCATCATGGGATTGAACCATTCGGCTCCGCCTCAAAATGCGCCGCAACAACTCGAAGAAATCTCCCGCGTCGCTTCCCAAACACTCGATGAAGTGCGCGAGATCTCTCACAATTTGCGGCCTTACCAGCTCGACCGCCTCGGTTTGACCAAAGCCCTGCACGCGCTCGTCACCAAAGTCGCGCACTCGACCCATCTGAATATCAAAACCGACATTGATCCCATCGATCGCTTGCTGCCGGCTGAATTCGAAATCAATCTTTACCGTGTTGTGCAGGAATCGCTCAATAACCTCGTCAAACATTCCCAAGCCAAATCCGCGCGCCTGTCGATCCGGCGATCCAAAACCAAGTTGTGGCTCACGATCGAAGATGACGGACGCGGGTTCGATTCCTCCGAAGCTCACGCGTCCCGGCAAGATGCAGGGTTCGGGCTCAGCGGCACCGCTGAGCGCATTCGGATTCTGCGCGGAAGAATCAGTTATGACTCCGCACCGGGCCGAGGCACGCGCGTCATTATTGAAATCCCGCTGCCGGAAACGGCGCCTGAGAATTGAGACCCAATGCGCTCCGGGATTGCGCTTGAAAAAACCGCCGCAATCCTGTCGTCATAAACCGATGTTTCGCTCGATTATTCTTTTTGCCTCCTCGGCCATCCTCCTTGCCGCTGAACCGCACCTGATTCTGCGCAATGGCAGGATTGTGACCGTCGATTCCCGCTTCAGCATTCACAGCGCTTTGGCCGTTTCCGGCAACAAAATCACCGCGGTGGGGACCGATGCGGAAATTTTGAAATTGCGCGGCGCTCAAACCGAAATGGTGGATTTGCAGGGCAAAATGGTTTTGCCGGGCCTGATTGATTCCCATGTGCATCCCGGCGCGGCCATGACCGAGCTCGATCATCCCATTCCACAAATGGAAACGATCGACGACGTTTTGCGTTACGTGCGCAGCCGCGCCCAAATGCTCGGCCCCGGCAAATGGATCGAAGTCCGCCAGGTCTTCATCACGCGCCTCAAGGAACGCCGCTATCCCACGCGCTCGGAACTCGACCAGGCGGCGCCGGAAAATCCGGTGCTCTTTGCCACCGGCCCGGATGCATCACTGAATTCGCTCGCCTTGAAACTGAGCGGCATCGACAAGGATTTCAAAGTCACCGATGGCGGCAGCGGGTTTGCCGAAAAAGATCCGGGAACGGGTGAACCGACGGGAATCCTGCGCAATTGCACGCGTTACGTGAAGGTGCAGTCCTCCGGAAAGACAGCGCAGGAGGAGGACTATTACAAACGCACCCTCGAACTTTTTCGCGATTACAACTCGGTCGGGCTGACCACGGTGGCGGATCGTTCGGCCAATGTGGCGTCATTGGCGCGTTACCAGCGCATGCTCGAACGCGGTGATTTGCCCGTGCGCCTGGCCATCTCGCAAAACATCGAAACGCTCGGGCCGTTGGCCGAGATTCAGGAAAGAATTCGCGCCGTCGCCAGGCATCCGCTCGCTCAGCCAAATCCGCGAGTACAAATCATCGGCATCAAAACTTTTCTCGATGGCGGCATGCTGACCGGCAGCGCTTACATGCGCGAGCCGTGGGGTGTCAGCCAGATTTATTCGATTACCGACCCGAATTATCGAGGCGTGCTGTTCATTCCCAAAGAACGCTTGCTGCCGATCGTGCAAACCACCGTCGAATCCGGTCTGCAATTCACCGCGCATGCAGTGGGCGACGGGGCCGTGCACGCGTTGCTCGAAGTGTACGAGGAGTTGAGCGGCAAATTGCCGGTGCGAAAAACACGGCCTTGCATCACTCACTCGAACTTCATGAGCCGGGAGGCGGTCGAGAAATTATCGCAACTCGGGGTTGTGGTGGATATCCAGCCGGCCTGGCTGCATCTCGATGCGGGCACGCTCGTGGCCCAATTCGGATACGATCGCCTGCGCTATTTTCAACCTCTGCGCACTATTTTCGAAACGGGCGGCATTGCCGGTGGTGGATCGGATCACATGCAAAAAATCGGGTCGCTGCGTTCCATCAATTTTT
>JBFMDG010000548.1:0-5368 GCA_040754135.1 Verrucomicrobiota bacterium | reverse complement strand
GCTTTCGATCGGCCGGTTGCTCCGGCTCAACCTCGAAGAATTGCTCCTGGCAGTGAACGGCACGCTTGGCGGCGCCCCTTCAGCCGCGGCCATGGCGGTCTCGAAAGGATGGTCGAAACTTGTATTGCCGGGAATTCTGGCCTCGGTTTGGGGCTATGTGATCGGGACGTTCGTCGGAATCCTTGTGGCGGAACTGTTGCGCAAAATCTTGTGAACCCGGCGAGCGCCCGCGAATCGAGCCCACCATGCGATCGTGTGAGCGACTCCGGCGGTCTGGTTACCGTGTCAGCGTTGCGACAGAACCATTGGCGCAGGGCGTGGCTTGAATTCGGGCGGCCTTGGTTCCGCGGATGAGACGACTGGCAATCGCGATGGCCGGCCCACTTGCAGGCGGCGGCGGCGCCGCCCGAAATTGGGCGAGAACTTCAGCCGATGTTTAAAGCCGCGGCGGCGTGCGTGCGTTTCCTCTGCGGAATAGAGGACTTTGACGAGGCGCAAGAACCCGTTTTGCAATGCGTCGATGGCCATCTGCTTTGGGCGAAAGTTGATGTCGAAGAGCGTGCACAAATCCCAGGCGCGATCGCGGAGGATGCGGCCTTCCGCTTTGAGCCGATGGTAGAGCGGGGTGCTGGGAAACGCGGTCAGGAACGTCACTTGAACCTCGTAAAGTCCCGATTCGCGCACAAACTGCAGCACATCGTCGAACACCTCGGGTGTGTCGCCATCCAGACCGAGGATAAAGCAGCCATTCACGGTGATTCCGTAGGACTGGATTTTGGCGATCGCCTCTTTGTAGAGCTCTTGCTGGCGCATTTTCCAGTTCGCGTTCAATTCGACGCCATCGAGGCTGGTTTTGCGCGGGCTTTCGAGACCGATCAGGATTTGCTGGCAACCCGAGTCCCGCATGAGACCGAGCAACTCGTCATCCTTGGCGACGTTCAAATCCGCTTCTGTAAACCAGCGCAAATCCTCTTTGACCAATGCCCGCAGCAGTTCTTTGTAATGGCGCTGATTGACGAAGCTGTTGTCATCGGCGAACTCGATAAACGGCCGCGGCCAGATCGATTTGATGGCGTGGATTTCCGCCAGGACTTTCGCCACCGGTTTGAGTTTGTAACGGGGCGTCAGCAAAATCGAACTGGCGCAAAAGGCGCATTTGTGCGGGCAACCCCGGCTCGTTTGCACGGTGAGACGGTTGTATTTGGCGGGATCGAGCAGATCGAATCGTGGCATAGGAGCATCGCGCAGATCAAAAGCGCCATGCGGTTCCTGGCAATAATAAGGCTTGAGAGCGCCGCGCTCGAAATCGGCCAGCAATTCCGGCCAGAGCGGCTCGCCTTCGCCCACGACGACACTGGTGCAATGCTCCTTCGCTTCGTCCGGCACGCTCGTGACATGAAGGCCGCCCATGACCACAGGAATGCCTTGGCTTCGGTAAAAATCAGCCACTTGATACGCCTCGAAAATCTGCGCCGAAAAAGAACTGACGGCCACCAGATCGAAATGATCCGGAAGTTCCCCCGCCTTTTTCAGATCGGCGATTTCCAGGTATTCCACTTCAAACCGGGGCGGCGTCATGCCCGCAAGCGTGAGGAGGGAAAGGCTGGGCATCGAAGCGATAATGCGGTTGCGATCGACAAATCCCGGCAAGGTAAGTCCGAGCCGGGTGAGTTCTTCGTTGTGCGCACGCACACCACTCATGGCAATCAATCCGATTTTCATAAGCGAATCACTTTGAGCAGAGTTAATACACCGCCAAACAACAATGACAAAACCGGCACCGCGAAGAGCATGCGGAGTTTTTCCCGATGCGCCACGAGGACGCAGCACAAGGGCATCGTCACCGCTCCGATCAGGAAACTCATCGAGGCCCATTGCACGGCGGGGCTGATCGGCCAATCGCGCGCGGTGAGGAAGAACATCAGGTTGACGAAAGCGAGGCCGAAGAAGGAGATGTGAGCGAGACGATAAAGGCGGCGTTTGAAGCTGGCATAACCGCCGAGCCAATCCGGGGCCTGGAAGTTCAGCCCGAGATACAATCCGGAAGCGAATCCGGCCACCACCCAAAGCCAGGCCATGATCAGGTTGATTTGAGGAACGGTCGAGTTCATGACGCGATGTTTTTAATACGCCCGGAAGCTATCCGTTCTTGCTTCGGGCCTCGTAATTGATAAATAGAGAAGCGCCATTGACTGCTTTGATGTATGAACATCCATTACCTCGAGCTCTTCTATTACGTGGCAAAATTCGGCGGAATCAGTGAAGCCGTGCGGAACATTCCCTATGGCATCCAACAGCCGGCGGTCAGCGGACAGGTTATCCAACTCGAAGAATTTCTCGGTGTGACCCTTTTTCAGCGGCGTCCTTTTGCGCTCACGCCGGCGGGCGAAGAGCTCTACCAGTTTATCAAACCGTTCTTCGATAATCTCGGGCCGATGGGCGATAAACTACGCGGCGGCGTCGCTCATCATATCCGCATCGGAGCTTCCGAACCGGTTTTGCGCGACCACCTTCCTGGCATTTTGCAAACGGTTCAGAAAAAATTTCCCAAACTGCGGGTCACATTGCGGGAGGCGTATCAACCCGATTTGATTTCCATGTTGCAGAAGCTGGAACTCGAAATGGCGGTGACGCTGATCGAAGGAAGACCTGCGACCGGCGTGCACAGTATGCCTTTGCTCAAACTGCCGCTCGTGTTGCTGGTGGAAAAATCATGCCGGATTCGCTCAGCACAAGATCTCTGGGACCGGGATCGCATTTCCGAACCGCTGATTTGCCTGCCACCGAACGAAGCGATCACGCGCACGTTTCAACAAGGCTTGAGCAAACTGGGCATTGATTGGTTTCCCAGCATCGAGGTCAGCTCGCTCACTTTAATTGAAACTTACGTCGGCATCGGCAACGGAATCGGCGTGAGCGTCCAGGTCCCAAAAGCGAAACTGCCGCCACACCTTCGTATGATTCCGCTCGATGGATTTCCGCCCGTGTCACTCGGCGTGCTTTGGCAGGGGCGGGCCACGCCCATCATGCAGGCTTTTCTGGATGAAATGAAAAAACGAGCCGATTTCCTGGGCGCAGAAAGCCAGATTCCAGAACCGACGGCCAAAACCGCCAAAACCGCGGCGCCTGCTGCACCGCGAATTAGTCCTTCTTGAATTCAGGCGATCCTTCCCGGCCGGATTTACTGCCGAGACTTATGAAAAAACCGCGGCACGGCCATTTTCTGGCGTGGCTGGCATGTGCTTTTGAATGCACACCAGCCTTGATCGTAACGATCTGTTTTATGCCGGAGTCAACATCACTTCGAGGAGGGCGACAATTTGGGTCGTGGGCGGACTTCGGTCCGCCCATTTTTTTTCGGGCAGTCGCGCGAATCCATTTTCTGAGTTGGCAAGGGCGAAGCAGAAATTCCTGATCGCCATGCGCGGTGCGGAACCTTAATTTCATCCGCGTGATCCTGCGGAAGCGACAGCGCCGGTTTGGCGGAGCGAACTCGTAACCATGGAACAGGTGCAGCCTAACACGAGACTCGGCCAGTTGCTCGCCTGGTGCGAAGCGCGCGAGGCGTCTGACCTTCATGCCCAGGTGGGAAAACCGTTTGCCATTCGGCATCATGGCCGGCTTGAACGCATTCCCGAAGATCAATTTGCTGCCCCTTCCGCCGGCGCATTGAATCAGCTCCTCGCAGAGAGTTTTTCGTCCGCCATTTGCGACCGGATTGCCGCGTCCCGGGAAGTTGATCTCAGTTTCTATTTTTGCGGGCAACGTTATCGCGCGAATTTCAGCAAGCAATTGGGGCAGCAATCGTTTTCTTTCCGGCTCGTCCCGCAACAGCGTTTGAAACTCAAAGATCTGCAATTGCCCGATTCACTGCGCGATCTGGTGAGCGAGCTGCGCGGCCTCATTCTTCTGACTGGCCCGGCCGGACAGGGAAAGAGCACCACCGCGCGAGCCTTGATTCAGGAGATCAACGAGAGCCGCGCGGTCCGGATCATCACCATCGAAGATCCGATCGAATATGTGTTTCAAGACGCGCAGGCTCAATTCGAACAAAGGGAGGTTGGAATCGACACCGCCTCCTTTGCCGAAGGGATTCGAAATGCCATGCGTCAAGATCCGAACGTCATCTTCATCGGAGAAATTCGGGATCGCGAAAGTCTTTACGCCGCGTTGCAAGCCGCCGAGACCGGCCATCTGGTTTTGACGACACTCCACGCTGACTCGGTTCCGCAGGCGCTCGGCAGATTGCGCGAGTTTTATCCGATGGCCGAACAGCCGAATGTCAGCGCGTTGCTCGCCCGCAGCTTGAATAGTGTGGTGTCGCAACGGCTCATTCCAAATTGCGTGGGAACGCGCACGCCTTGCCTCGAGATTTTGAAACGGGACGCAGGCGTGCAGGAGGCGATTCAGCAAAACAATCTGCATGTGCTCTCGGGCATCATCGAGGGTGCGGTCAACCAGGGCATGCATACGTTTGATCAATATCTCGTCGAGTTGCTGGCCGCGGGAATCGTGAGCGAAGCGGTTGCGCGCCAGTACGCCGTGAACAAACATCGGCTCGATCTGATCCTGAGAGGCATCGAAACATCGCAACCCATTCTCAAGCCGGACCGGTGATGATGATTTTGTTTGCGCGCATTGTGCTCGGAATGGCGCTGGTTGGTTTCGGATGGAAACTCTGGCGCGATGGCGGTCTTGGGTTTGATCGTTCGTCGCAAGTCGGACTGATTTATTCCGGCGCCTTGATCTTGCTGTTGGTTTTGAATTTCCTCGTGTGGAAAAAAGATTCATCCCATCCAACTCCAATGCCGGAGCGGAGCGATCTGAATGAACCGAGCCATATTCTGCCTGCCCGCACGCACAATCGGCTGGTCGGCCGATTGCATGCCTGGGAACGGCTCGGCTGGAAGCGCCGCGTGCTATGGCTGAGCGTGATTGAAATTCTCCGCCACTCCGATCTGCCCATGGGTTATTTGTTCGCCATGCGCTGCGCACGCCAGGGATCGTGGTTGGAACGATGCCTGGCGCGGCGCCTTTTCCGATTTCCTCACCTGCAGATCGTTCTCGAAGCTCGAGCAGTTTTGAATCGCCATGGCGTCGATCCCGGTCCGCATCCCGATCGGGAAGTCAACCGCGTCTTATTGAGCCTGAATCGGACGCCCTCGACCACGCCCGCACCGGTCGCCGTACCGCAGAAAACACCGTCGGCACCTCCGAAAAGAAATCCCCAGATCAAACTCTGCGCGACTCCTCCCTCACCGCCGCCGTCCGATGAGCAGGTTTCCTGAGTCGTCTTTTTTGCAATGCCGTCAACGGTGGAGAATTAATCTTGACGCAGCCAATTTAGCTTTGTCCCTTTTCGCAATGA
>JBFMDG010000547.1:0-5381 GCA_040754135.1 Verrucomicrobiota bacterium | reverse complement strand
TTTGAATCGTTCAGCCAGGCCAACACGCAGATCACGCGCAAGTATGGAGGGACGGGATTGGGATTGGCGATCAGCCGGAAGTTTTGCCAGATGATGGGAGGAGATTTGCAAGTGAGCAGCGATTTGGGCAAAGGCTCGAAATTTACGGTGAGGTTGCCGGCGGAAGTGGAAGATCCGAATGCGAAAGAGCAAGCCGACGTTGGGGAGTTGGCGGCGGAAGCGGGTGGAAACAAAGGAGGAACAACGTTGCTGGTGATTGATGATGATCCGGCGGTGAGGGATTTGATGGTGCGAGCGCTGGGCAAAGAAGGTTATCGGGTGGAGACAGCTTCGAGCGGAGCGCAAGGATTGCAAATGGCGCGCGAGCTCAAGCCGGAGGCGATCACGCTGGATGTGATGATGCCCGGGATGGATGGATGGGCAGTGTTGACGGAGTTAAAAGCTGATCGCGAATTGGCGGACATTCCGGTGATCATGATGACGATGGTGGATGACCGGAACATGGGGTTCGCATTGGGAGCGGTCGAATACCTCACCAAGCCGATCGATTGGGCCCGGCTCGGCGCCGTCCTCTCGAAATACCGCCGGAACCCGGCCGACTGCGAAGTCCTGGTGGTGGAAGATGACGCGGTCATACGCGAGATGTTGCGGCGCGCTTTGACCAAGGAGCGCTGGCAGGTTTGTGAAGCGGAAAATGGGCTGGTGGCTTTGGAACGCCTCAAATCCAGCCAGCCTGCGGTCATTCTGCTCGACCTGATGATGCCGCAAATGGACGGGTTTGAATTCCTGGATCACCTGCGGCGCCAGAACAAATCGCTCATTCCGGTGATCGTGATCACGAGCAAGGATCTGACGCAGGAAGATTGTCGCCGGCTGAATGGCCGCGTGCAGAAAGTGGTGCAAAAGGGGGCGATCACGCGGGAACAATTGCTCCGCGAAGTGCGCGGACTCTTGCTGCAATTTCGCCGTGGAGCAGTTCGTCAGGCCCAGGAATGAACTCCGATTTCATCGGCTGGAGGTCCGTCGCGACGGATGCTTGCGCTTGGTCTGTCGGGCTCAAGTGTGACGCGCGATTTGCCGAAATGATGTTTGATCATCCCGAAAGATTTGCTAAAAACTTGCCCGCACCCTCATTATGAACAGCGCCAGCTTCCATAAACTGCCGTTACCCTGGTTTCGACCTTGGGACCTGCTTTCCCAGGGCGGCGATTTTCCCTGGCGCATTTGCACTCAACCCGATTTGGAAATTGCTCAGATCCCCCTCACTCAAACTCCAGCCAACCCAATCCCCGCCTCGTTCTATGCAAAAAATATTGCTCGTGGAAGACAATGAAATGAATCGCGATATGCTTTCACGCCGACTCGAACGTCGCGGTTACAAAGTCATCACCGCGGTTGATGGCACCGAGGGTGTTTCCATGGCCCAAACTGAAACTCCCGATCTCATTCTCATGGACATGAGCTTGCCGGTCCTGGATGGCTGGGAAGCGACGCGGCGTCTCAAGGCTGATCCGGGCACGCAAAAGATTCCCATCATTGCGCTCACGGCACATGCCATGGCCAGCGATGAACAAAAGGCGCGGGAAGCGGGCTGCGACGATTTCGACACCAAACCGATTGAACTGCCGCGGCTCCTGGGCAAGATCGAGGCCCAACTCCAAAAAACGCAAGCTTCATGAAAAAGGGCAAGCGCGCGCCGGCGTCCCGCGTTCGCGCAGCCGCCCGGGGCTCCAAGCAAGCCAGCAGCAGCTCGCCGGTCGATCCGCTGCTCGCGCTGCAAAATCAAAAACATCACCTCGCCCGGATTCGCCACGAACTCCGCACCCCGATCAACCACATCATCGGCTACTCGGAGATGCTCCAGGAAGAAGCTCTGGACGCGGGACAAAAACAATTCTTGCGCGATCTCGAGCGCATTCATCATGGCGGACGGCAACTCCTCGACCTCATCAACCGATTCTTCGATTCTGAAAAATTCGATTCGCGCCGATGGGATCTGCACCATGTCCTTCACGAATTGCGCACGCCGGTGAATCACATCATTGGCTACACCGAACTCCTCCAGGAACAGGCTGAGGAAATCGGCGCAAAAAGTTTCGTTCCCGATCTGCAAAAAATCCATCTCGCGGCCACGAATTGGCTCGCTCTCATGGAAGGGCATCTCGTCCATTCCTTCGTGGAAAAAGTCGCCCAGCATTCCGCTCTGGCCGGCGCCCGCAAAGTCGAAAAACCGCCCGACCTCAGCATGGTCATTCCTTTTCCTCCACGCCACGCTCGGGTTGAAACCGTGGGCAGCGGGCGGTTGCTGGTGGTGGATGATGATCAGGGCAACCGGGAAATGCTCTCGCGCCGATTGCGCAAGCAAGGCTATGCCGTTCAGATGGCCGGCAGCGGCCAGGAAGCGTTGCGGCTGATTCGCAGTGAACCTTTCGACCTGGTGCTCCTCGACATGATCATGCCGGAGATCGACGGCTTCAAAGTGCTGTGCGAACTGAAATCGCATGACGTGCTCCGGCATGTGCCGGTGGTGATGATTTCCGCGCTGGACGATCTCGAAGGCATTGTCCGCTGCATCGAATTGGGGGCGGAAGATTATATTTCCAAACCGTTCAATCCTGTTTTCCTCCATGCCCGCATCGGCGCCGCCTTGGAAAAGAAACGGCTTCGCGATCAGGAACAGGTTTATTTGAAACGCATCCAGGAGGAACAGGAGAAATCCGAGCGCCTCCTCTTGAACGTTCTGCCCAAACCAATCGCCGAACGCCTCAAACAAGGCGAAAGCGGCATCGTCGATAACTTCTCCGAAGTGACTGTGCTGTTTGCGGATCTGGTCGGTTTCACCGCCCTGTCGATCCACATCTCAGCGACGGAAATGGTGCAGTTGCTCGATGAAGTTTTTTCCGCCTTCGATTTGTTGGCGGCGCGTCATGGACTGGAGAAAATCAAGACGATTGGAGATGCCTACATGGCAGTGAGCGGCATGCCCACACCCCGAACCGATCATGCCCAGGGAGCGGCCGATCTGGCCCTGGACATGATGAAAGAGGTGGAAGAATTCAACCGCGGATATCGCACCTCCTTGCGCATGCGCATCGGCCTCAACAGCGGCCCGGTCACTGCCGGAATTATCGGCCGCAATAAGTTCATTTATGATTTGTGGGGCGACACCGTGAACGTGGCCAGTCGCATGGAATCGCACGGTCACCCAGGCCAAATCCAGGTCACGGAAATGACTTACCATTTGCTCGAAAAGCAATTCCATTTTCAAAAACGCGGGAGCATCGATGTCAAAGGCAAAGGTGAGATGACCGTTTACTGGCTGGCCGGGCGGAGAATTTAACGACGAAGCCGGCCAAGTATTTTCGGGAAATCTGAAAGAAAAAGTCGTTTCGAATCGGATAATGAGTGTCCGATTCATTGATCGAGATGACTTATGCCGTTCCGCAAGACAACCGTTCAAGCCGAATCTGTTTCTGATTCCTGTTCGGGCCATTTCTGCCAACGCTTTCGACACGGTTTTGATTTTTTCCCTGCGCCTGTGGCTGCTGGTTTATTCGTCCTGAAAACCATTGGTTCAGCCGGCGCGGGCATTCTTCCGCTGGCATTGATTCTCGCCACGGCATCCCTTCAGGCCCCGCTCGGGAACATGGTTGCAAGTGATCCGCTGGTCGAGGGACCGCAACCGCTTCAAAACATGCGCAGCGGAGCGGACAATGCCTCCGGTCTGCCCAATCCATTTCAACCAGAGCTGCGAATTCAAGTTGATGACCCAATTGTCGAGCCGACCTCAACCGTGCTCACGTTGTCCGAAGTAGTCCGCGAGAGCGGGCTGCACCTTTGGCGGGCGGGCAATCTCGGCATCCGCACAGAGTTGCGCATTTCGGTCGAGGCGATTTCCGCGGAACCGGGCGTCGATTTTGCCGCCATCACAAACAAAGTTCTGTTCGAGCCGGGCCAATCCTCTCTCCGGGTGCCGATCGAGGTTTTGGACGATCTCACACTCGAAGGCGATGAATCGTTTGCCTTGCGTTTCGAGCAACTCGACCCCTCAGGCAATGTGACCCGACAATTCACAGTCACCGGCCGCATTCTCGACAACGAACAGGCGGGCGGATTGGATGTGAGCTTCTCTCCGGATCCGAGCGAAGTGGATCCCGGCAGAGCGGTGCTTTCGCCGGACGGAAAAATTTATTTTGAAATTTCCTCCTCGGTTCCTCTGCTGGCACGCTTTCAGTCCGATGGCCGTCACGATCCCGTTTTTGCGCCGGAATCGCTCGTCGCAGCCGGTCTCCGTTGGGTGCAACCCGACCTAAAAATTATGCTGGCTGCGCAGCGATTGCTCCCCTCCGGCGCACTTGACAATGAATTTGTAAGCCTGCCTGGTTCTCGCGCGATCGCTTTGCAGCCGGATGGGAGAATTCTTGCAGCCGGTGAAACCGGTTCGATCATTAAGCTCAGGCGCTTTAATGCCGACGGTTCTCCTGACGGTTCCTTCCGTGAAATCGTGGCCCGCGATCGGTCGGAGATCTTTGTGGCCGCGCTCCAGCCGGATCGCCGCATTCTGGTCGGCGGTTCTTTCGATGGACTGCATGGCAGGACCAATCGCGGTCTCATGCGATTGTTCGAGGATGGTTCACCCGATCCGTCATTCCATTCGCCCCTAGCACCGGAGGTGCGTGTTGGAAAGATTGTGTTGCAACCCGATGGAAGAATTCTGGCCGCCATTCCGAACACAGCCGTCGGCACAAAACTGGTGCGGCTGGAACCTGACGGAACGGTCGATCAGACTTTCTCACAGCAATTGCGGCTCGATGCCATTTACGATCTGGCATTGCAAGCCGATGGCCGCTGGCTTGTGGCTGGCAGTTTCCGTTCAATTGATGGCCGGTTCGAATTCCTGATGCGTCTCGAGCCCAATGGCGCGCCTGACCATGCATTCAGAATGGGGCGGTCATTGAACGATGTTTATTCGGTGCAGCTGGATCAAGAGGGCAGAATTCTCATCAGCGGCCGATTCACCGAAGTGGATGGTCTGGCCCGCGACGGGTTGGCGCGCTTGCAAAGCGATTCCAGCGCATTCGCGGGATCCATTGCTTTCGAACGCGCCTCGCTGCAGGTCCGTGAAGACAGCGTGGCCGAAGTCGAGCTGCGTATCTTGCGGAAAGGTTCTTCTTTTGGGCAGGCGATCGTCAATTTGGGAACGGTGCATCTCTCCTCCCGCACGAGATCTGATTTCGATCCGGTCCATGAAACGATTGTGTTTGCGCCGGGTGAAACCAGCCGTGCCGTGCGCATTCCATTGCCGCAAAACGCCCGCCCGGATTCCGATGCGACGCTCGAGTTTTGGCTGGCCAATCCGATCGGCGGAGCAGTTCTGGGAT
>JBFMDG010000546.1:0-5399 GCA_040754135.1 Verrucomicrobiota bacterium | reverse complement strand
AAGGCGCTCAGGCGGATGGAGGACTGGCCAGCGCGTCATGGTTGGTCGAGAGGCGGTGTGACCAGGGATAAGTGATCGAACTCACATTCGATGCTACGGCCGAATTGAATTTTGCGTTCCGTAGCAGCCTGATGTAAGTCGGCTCTAATATTTTCTGCGCGCAAGCTGTGACTTGGATCGACGTGCTTGCCTGCGCGCGAAAGGCGCTCAGGCGGATGGAGGACTGGCCAGCGCGTCATGGTTGGTGGAGAGGCGGCGTGACCAGGGAAAAGTGATCGAACTCACATTCGATGCTACGGCCGAATTCTAAATCTCGATCAGTGTCACTTCCGGCCGGCAACAAAAGCGCGCATTGAAGTAGAAATAGCCAATGCCGGGATTCACGTAAAGCGGTCCGGAAGCAGTCTGGTAAAGCCCCATCTCGAACTGGCCAACACCGAACGGGACCAGCAACGCTCCAAAAAACGGAAGACGCACCTGCCCTCCATGCGAATGGCCTGCCAGCATCAGATCAAAGGATAGTCCATTGAGTTTCTCCACCCAGTTCGGGTAGTGAAACATCAAAATATTCTTCAATCCCGTTCTCGCGACAAACTGCGGCGCCTTTCCGCAGGTGACACCGATCACGTTTACTTTCCCGTCGCGCGTCAATGTCTCCTGGTCCATCAGCCATTTTCCGCCCATGGCGGCGAACGCTTCAGCCACGGCGTCGAAATCGGCGCGAGCCCAGTAATCATGATTGCCCGGAATTCCGTACATCGGTGCGCGCACGCCCTGCATCAATTCCAGCGCTTCAGGAAGAAACTTTGAATCCTCGATGATGTCCCCGGTGAAGCAAACCAGGTCGGGCTCGAGCGCATTGATGCGTTTGATCACTTTCTTCAAGAAAGCGCGGTCGCCTTTGTAATGCAGATCTGAAAAGTGAACGAGGCGATGCGACGTGCTCCGAGGCGCGAGATTGAGCCGGCGCGTTTTCAACCATTCGGGCTCCCACCAGAAGGTGTTTGCGAGCATTGCCGCTGGCACCCCGTAAATACACCAACGGATGAATTTGCGGCGATTGATTCTTGGCGCGGCTGGCTTGCGGATCACTCGATTCATTGTTCGCACCTGCTTTGACCGTCGGTTGCCCAAAACGTTTTACAGGCGGAACACCGGGATAGAACGCAAAAAATCCGTGGCAGCGCGGAACCCCTCTTGTGCGAACCGTATTTCGCGTTGCCTCTCATGCTTTGATTGCGTCGCGCTGCGGCGCATCGAGAAAATGGGGATTGCGCTGTCTTGGCGGTTTGGCCATAGAATCGGACATGTTAGCCAAGGTGTGCTCGGCGGCGGTCAATGGTATCGAGGCCTTCCTGGTAGAAGTCGAAGTGAATGCAGGTTGGGGCGATACGGTGGTCGTTATTGTGGGTCTTCCAGATACCGCTGTGAAAGAATCGCGTGATCGAGTTAGCACCGCCATCACCAATTCCGGTTTCAAATTTCCCATGGGCCGCACCACCATCAATCTCGCGCCCGCCGATGTGAAAAAGGAAGGGCCGAGTTTTGATTTGCCGATTGCCATTGGGATGCTGGCGGCCAGCGAGCAGTTCGAATCGGATCTCGTCGAGAATTTTTTGATGGTTGGCGAACTCGCGTTGACCGGCGCGGTGCGTCCGGTGAAAGGCGTCTTGCCCATCGCCTTGCGTGCCCGTGCCGAGAACAAAACCGGCGTGCTCGTCCCGGCAGAGAATGCGCCCGAAGCGGCCGTGGTCAAAGGACTGCAAGTGATCCCGATCGGAAACTTGCGGGAAGCGGTCAGCTTTCTTGAAGGAGCAGTCCCAATTGCGCCGACGCAGGTCGATCTTGAAGCTCTGTTCGAGCAACCCTCAGACGACGATCTCGATTTTTCGGAGGTGAAAGGCCAGGAATCGGTGAAGCGCGCCCTCGAAATCGCCGCCGCCGGCGGGCACAACGTTTTGCTCATCGGCCCGCCCGGCACCGGCAAATCGATGCTGGCAAAACGATTGCCAACCATTTTGCCGCCCCTCACGCTCGATGAAGCCCTGGAGACGACCAAGGTCCACAGCATCGTCGGATTGCTCACTTCCGGGCAAGCCCTTGTGACGCGCCGGCCCTTTCGCGCGCCGCATCACACGGTGAGCGACGCGGGGTTGCTCGGTGGCAATATCAACCCGACGCCGGGAGAGATTTCGATTGCCCATCACGGCGTGTTGTTTCTGGACGAATTGCCCGAATTCAAACGCAATGTGTTGGAAACGCTGCGGCAGCCGCTCGAAGAAGGCCGCGTGACCATTTCGCGCGCGGCGGGTTCGATGACGTTTCCCTCCCAATTTATGCTTGTGGCAGCCATGAATCCAACGCCAGACGGAAAAATGCCGGGGGAATCGCGCTGTTCACCGCGTGAGATTCAGAATTATCTCGGGCGGATTTCCGGTCCGCTGCTCGATCGAATCGATTTGCATGTCGAAGTGCCGGCGGTTCAGTTTCGCGAAATTACCAGCGCGCGGCCCGGGGAACCTTCCACAGCCATTCGCCAACGAGTGATCGCCGCGCGCCAGCGGCAACAGGCGAGGTTTTCCGGCCGCTCGCGCATCACGTGCAACGCGCGCATGGGAAGCCGGGAGCTGAAAAATTATTGTGCGCTGGAAGAGTCCACGATGGAGTTGTTGAAGGTAGCGATGACCGATCTCAAGCTCAGTGCGCGAGCTTACGATCGCATTTTGAAAGTGGGTCGAACGATTGCCGATCTGGCCGCTTCGGAAAACATCGCGTCCGAGCACATCTCGGAAGCGATCCAATTCCGTTCGCTGGACCGGCAATTGTGGATGTGAATCCTGCCTGAGTTCGGGCGATTTCTGGCAATTTTCAGAGAGGTGTTCACTTAGAAAAAGCGGCGTACGCTCGTTTCATCGCCGGGTGTGGCGAGCACATAGACCTTGCCGCCCGCACTCCAGCTGGCCGTGATCAGTTTATTGACGCGCGCGATCGAGGGGATTTCGGAGAGGGGTTCGCCGGATACTTCCGATTGGTTGATGATAAAAAGGTAAAGATCTTTGCGCTCGTTTTCCTGAAAACAAATCATCGAGACCGGTTTGTCCTGCCAGGTGAGAACAGCGCATCCATAACCGCGCGTCTTCGCCAAAGGCTCGGGCAAGGTGTAATCGGTGTGCCCGCGATGGCGGCCCAGAAAATCGCGGATTTGTTCGAGGTCATCGGTGATCAGTTGCATGCGGTAATCGCGCAAGGCCGTTCGCACCATCCGATCGCGATAATCGGCAAATCGTTTCGGCGGTTCCGTCCAACGCCAGAACAAAATCAAACTGAGCAGAAGCACAATCCCGGCAGCCCAGGCGAGCTGTTGCACAGTTGGCCAGCGGAGGATCGGCCTCGGAGCGGCGCGTTCCAGAATGCGCTCCTTCAAGCCCGCCGGGACAGCAATAGACCGGAACTGCCGTTGAACCTGCGCCTGCCATGTGCAGTGCTGATCGAACCAAAGTTGCAAATCGGAATTTTGACGAGCGACCTCGATAGCTTCCGCCATTTCCGGCTCCGAATCGTCCGAGGCGCCGGGGCGGTAACGGAGCAAAATCTCTTTAGCTTGGGCCGGTTTCATTTGCCGGAGCGCGCGCGTGGCGCGGGCGATTCAGGTTCAGACAGCAACATGGCCTGCAACTGGCCAATGCCGCGTGAAATGCGCGATTTCACCGTGCCGAGTGGAATTTCCAAAACGTCGGCGATTTGCTGATACGAAAAATCTTCGAGATAACACAAAGCGATGGCGGCGCGGAACGGCTCGTCGATGCGGTCGAGCGCGGCCAGCACTGTGGCGGTATCGATCGAACGTCCGGCATCGGTCGAGGTGCGCGGCAATTCATTTGCGGCAGCGCCCAATTCCACATGTTCAAAGCGCATGGTTTTGCGGCGCTTTTCCAAAAACCGGCGGTGCAGGGTGGTGAAGAGCCAGGTTTTGGCTTTGGAAAAATCCCGCAACTGATGCCCTTTGGTGGCCCAGATGTAAAACGTTTCTTGCGTCAAGTCGCACGCCTCCGCTTCATCGCGAGCCAGGCTGAAAGCAAATCGGTACAGAGCGGCATAATGGCACTCGACCAGGCCTTCGAAGTCTGGCGCACGGGTCATACGTTGTGGCTATCCTTAGGAGGAATGGACCCGCCATTGGTTCCCCGAAATCGACAGCGCGAACACGAGGCCTGGCGCCAACCACCGCGAGGGACCGGAAACGCCATTTTCGGCGCAACATAGCACCAGCCATTTGCGAGACACATCATCAGATTCTGAATTTCACTGCGGCTTCTCGTTTCACCTGGCGGAATTCATTTTTGCATTTTCGGACACTTTTGGTTTTTGCGGAGTCGTTTTGACAAGAGCAACCGATTTTGCTAGCCTCAGGGCCTCATTCAGCCGTTTCTTCAGCACGACGGCAATGAACGGTTTCTTGCACAGAATTGAATTCAGGAGAAAACGCGACGGGTTCACTTTGATCGAACTGCTGGTCGTTCTGGCAGTCATTGGAGTTTTGGCCAGTCTGCTTCTGCCTGCCATCAACCGGGCCAAGGCCCAATCCCAAGGCATCCATTGCCTCAGCCAATTGCGGCAGCTCAACCTGGCCTGGATCATGTACGCCTCGGATTACAACGATCGCCTCGTTTACAATCTCGGCGGCGATCGCGCCGGGAAGATTGTGGTGACCAATTGGAGCGCGAACTGGGTGAACAACGTCATGAGTTGGGAACTCGATCCCGACAACACCAACCGGTCCTTCATCGCGCATGCGAAACTTTCTCCTTACACCGGGATGGTCCCGAACCTTTACCGTTGCCCTGCCGATCGTGTGGTGAGCGAGGTGCAACGCGCGGCGGGCTGGCGCTCGCGAGTCCGAAGCATTTCCATGAATGCCATGCTCGGTTATCCGGGATCCAGTTTTCGGAATGGCGTCAACTTGAACAATCCCGGCTTTGTGCAATTCCTTCGGCTCAGCTCGATTCCTGATCCGACGCGCATTTTTGTTTTTCTCGATGAGCATCCTGACAGCATTAACGATGGCTATTTCCTGAACAATCCCGAGGATGACGAATGGGTCGATTTGCCGGCATCTTATCACCATGGCTCCGGCACAATTTCCTACGCCGATGGGCATGGCGAACGCCGGCGGTGGATTTCGCCCAGCACGCGGAGACCGGCTCGTCCCGATGCCGCCGGACTTCCATTCCCTGTGCCCGCGTCCGAGCGAGCCGATTTTGATTGGCTGATGGAGCGGACAAGCCTGGAACGGTAACAAGCGTGGTTTGCTGCCACGATCTCCGGATCTCCGGCTGGAATTTCTCTGTGGGATGTGTACTCGTTGGCCTGGAAATCAATTCCGGTTTAACCGTTCAACC
>JBFMDG010000545.1:0-5402 GCA_040754135.1 Verrucomicrobiota bacterium | reverse complement strand
TGCCGCTGCCACATGCATTGGACCCGTGTCATTGGTCAGAAAAACGCGGCAGGACCGAATCAAAGCGCAGAGATCGCGCAAGGAGGTTCGCCCCGCTAAATTGACCACCGGCGAATCGGAGCGTTTTCCGGCGAGCTCTTTACTTAACTTGGATTCAACTGCGCCAGCGATTTGCTCCGCGAGAGCGCGATCGCCAGTTCCGCCGAACAGCAGCCATTGGCATCCGGTTTTCAGATGAAGGGTGGTGGCGACCTGGATGAACTTTTCGGCTGGCCAACGCTTGGCGGGACCGTATTCAGCGCCGGGATTCAATCCAAACAAAGGGCGATCCTTGGCGATCTGGAATCGATTTCGCGCCTCTTCCACCGCGCTGGATTCGACCTGAAGAAAAGGGGCGAGCGGTTCCACATTGCCCCCGAGATGCCCAACGAGATGCAAGTATTCATGCATTTGATGGGACATCGATTGCGCCATCGGGTGCGGCGGCGCTGCCTCGGTGGGAAGTTGGGTTGGGTGCACCGTTTGTTGGCGAATCCGGTTTTCGATTTCCCGACGCGACCGCTTTCGCATCACGCGCATTTCCGGGCGCCGGCTGACAGGATGCGTGAGAAAGCATCGCCTCCAGGAGCCTGCATAACCGATGCGGGACGGAATCCGGGCAAGGAAAACTTCCAATGCCGACCGCACCGAATTGGGGAATACCAGCGCGAGATCGAACTGTTCGGGGCGCAAACGAGCCGCAATGCGCCATGGCGATTCTCCGGGTGAAAACGAAACAATGCCATCGATTGCTGGATGAGCGTTCCAAATATCGGCGAGCTTTTGATGGGTGAGCAGCACGATGCGAGCATCCGGGCAAAGCTCTCGCAACCGTTGCAAAGCCGGTGTGGTCATCACCGCGTCACCCAGCCAATTCACACCGCGCACAAGAATGCGTTTGCCGCCGGAGGGAAATGCGCGCGTGTTCTTCACGATTCAGTTGCCGATTCCTGCTCGGGCGAGGGCATGGATGATCGAGGCGGCGCCGATCGCGGGGCAGGGCGAGGTTTCCAACGTTTGTGAACCCAAAACCAATTGGCTGGATCGCGGCGAATCGCCTCCTCGAACGCGCGGTTCACGTCGCGCATGATCGCTTCCTTGGAACGCCACTCGCCATTCGGTTCCTGGGTGGCAATCTCCGCGCCCGCTTCGATGCGCCACTGGGCAAGGCCGGTGCGGAAACAGAATCCTGTGTGCAACGGGCAGCGATAGCGTTGGGCGAAGATGGCCGGAGCCGCCGAGGTTGAACAGGGACGTCCAAAGAATTCAAGCCAAAGGCCGCCATCGCCCGCGTGTTGATCGGCAAGCAGCCCGAGCAAAATATTGGGTTGATTCATGGCCGCTTTGAGTTTGGACGCATCGGTGCGCCGCTCGAAAAACCAACAGCCCGAACGCTCACGCAGTTGCTGCATCAAGCGGCTTAAGGAAGGCTGGCGCAGTCCGCGATAGGTGGTGGCGCCTTGAAACTGCGGATAGAACTGACCCCACCGGGCGTAAAGCTCGAAGTTGCCAAAATGTCCAATGGCCACGACGCGGCGGGTCGGTTCGGACCCGGTGGTTTTGGGAAGGATACGGTCGTGGTGAGCCCAATCGATGTGAGGAGCGAGTTCCTCTTTGGACATGCTGGCCGTTTTGATGGCGCAGGCGTAATTCTCGCCGAGGCGGCGAAAATGTTCGCGGGCCAAATTTCGAATCTCTGTTTCGGTCCGTTCCTGGGCAAAGCAATCCCGCAGATTCCCAAGCGCAATGCGCCGATGCCGCGCATCGAGGACATAGGCGAGCGCTCCTCCGAGCCGGCCGAGGCGCGCGACCCATCGCAGCGGCAAGGCCTGCAATAACGCCACAACGGCTCGAAAAAAGAGATAAAGCAGCTTGTCCATTTCCAGGGTCAGAGCCGGGCGTCGGTTCGAAACGCCGCGCCAGGAATGGCGGGCGGGCGGCGCACCCGCAGCACTTTGGCCGGCGATCTCATTTGAAGCAGATTTGGCGGACACAATCCTGAAAGTCCTTGGCGCCCTTCAAAATCTTGATCTCGACGCGCATAAAAAATATCGGCAGATCGCGACGATCCAATTTGGGAAAGCGCACCGCATCCTTTTGCGTTGTAATGATCACGGTCGCTTGCCTCTTTTTGCTGCGATTGATGACATTGAGAATTTCCTGCTGCGTGAAGCGATGATGATCGGCAAAGCGTTTGGAATAGACGAGTTCGCCGCCGAGTTTGACCAGGCTTTGTTCGAAACTTTCCGGCTGCGCAATGCCGCTGAGCGAGGCCACTTTTTTTCCGGCCAGAAAGTCCAGTCCCTGGCGTTCGCGTGTGAACACATCTTCAAAGTAGAGAGGGTGATGCACACATTCGATGATGCCGGCAGTGGGATTGTACTGGGCGATGCGTTGGCGCAAGGGAGCGGTGTTGCCATCGCTTTTGGTGATAAAAATCGTGCTCGCCCGCGCCAGGTGCGAAGGCGGTTCGCGCAACGTCCCGCGCGGAAGCAAATACTCGTTGCCAAAGGGCTGCTGATAATCGATCAAGACAATATCCCGGCGGCGGCCGCGCAATTTCCAATATTGAAAACCGTCATCGAGCAGGAGGGTATCGCATCCAAATTTCTCGATCGCATAACGGCCGCTTTTGACGCGGTCTTTGTCCACGAGCACGACGACATCCCGCAGATTGGACGCAAGCATGAAGGGTTCGTCGCCGGCAGTGTCGGAATCGAGCAGGAGCGATTTGCCATCGGAGACAATGCGCGGGGGAGTGCTGTCTTCTCGAAGCATGATTTTGTTGAGGAGCCGCTTCATGAAAGGGGGCGGTTTCGAGCGATACCCGCGCGAAAGGATGGCGACATGCCGCCCGGCATCCTGCAGTTCGCGCGCGAATTTTTCCACGACAGGCGTTTTGCCCGTGCCGCCAACGGTCAGATTGCCGATGGCGATGACCTGCACGCCGAGAGTGGAATCGCGCAAGATCCGGACGTTGTAGAGGAACTGGCGCGCTTTAACTGCGCCTGCGAAAACAAAAGAAAGCCCATACAACAGGGAACGCATGATGGCGGCGCGCTTTCCCGGTCGTTGCTCGAAGATGACTTCGAGCACGAACGTTTCGGTCGTTTCGGTCCAGGCTCGGATGAGTTCGCGCATGCGCGCACACTCTGCCAATGCGCTGTCGCATGCGCAAGTTGGAGAAGCGTAGAGCAGCGCAGGAAGCGGGGTTGTCTCAAAACAAGACATGAGATCACGAGACGACTGCAGAGTAGACAGATGGGATAGGGCGCTTTGTCAGGCACGTCACGTGCATCTGCGCGTCGTTCTCAGAACTTCAAAATGAAAACACCAACAACCCCGAGTTCCCCTGCCGAAAAAACTTCCGCTGCTCCCGGACAGATTACCATTCTGGCGGTCGATGATGAACCGGCCGTTCTGGAAATTCTGCGGGAACTGCTCATGAATCGAACTGTGGAAGTGCTCACGGCCAGCAGTGTTGAAAAAGCGCGCGAGGTCTGGGAACAAAATGCCGATCGCGTCAACCTGGTGTTGATGGATTTGAATCTGGGCGAAAAGGGCATCGGCTTCGAACTGGCCCGGCAGATCCGGGATTCACGGCCACAGGCCAAAGTTGTATTCGTCAGCGGCACGCCGCCCGAAACATTGGAAAATCCTTCCGTGGTGGAAGGCTACAATTATTTGCACAAGCCATTCACGGTTCAGGAACTCCTCTCGATCATCAACTCGCATCTCGATCACGCCCTCCAGGATTACGGCCGCAGCAACTGAGCGCTGCACGCGCCCTTCCTCTCGTTGCACCGCTGCATCGGCGGCGGCTTTTCTTTCCGCAATACCGGCCGCATTTTCCGGGATCAATCCGCTTGCACACTCCGCGTCGGCTGTGTTGACTCGTGCGGTTTAAAAGTTCGCCCCAGCGCTTTTCGAATGGCCCAACGCGCCGCGAATGCATTTGGGGCGGCTGATCACCTGAACCAGTGGCGACGACAGCACAGTTCCTCAATCAAAAATTCGTGCCGGCCCTCACGGCGCTGAGCGAGAACACCTATTTGTCAGCCATACGGGCGGGCATGGTTTCGGTGGTGCCGCTCACCATCATTGGCGGCCTGTTCATGGTCGTTGCCTTTCTGCCGATCGCAGGCTGGGAAGCGATTGTAAAACCGCACCTCGAACTGCTGCAAGTTCCGGTGACGGCCACCTTTGGTTTATTGGCGGTGTTTGTTTGCTTTGCCATTGGTTATGATTTGGGCCAACGCCTGAAGCAAGAGGCCATTGTCAGCGCTTCATTGGCCACACTCATTTTCCTGCTGCTCCAGCTCGATCTGAAGAATCAAACGCTGCTCATGGATGGTCTCGGGACCAAAGGATTGTTCACAGGCGTTCTCGTCGCCATTATTTCTGTCCGGGTCCAGAAATGGTTTACCGACCATCATTGCGTCATCAAACTTCCGCCCAATGTGCCGCCAGTGGTGTATGAATCCTTTTTGAGCCTCACGCCGATGATTTTTCTGGTCGTGGTGTTTTGGCTGATACGTTTTGTGCTGGGCGTTGACATCAACGCGGGGGTGCAAAAGATTTTTCAGCCGCTCGTATTTGCGCTCAATACCCTGCCCGGAATTCTGACTTATGCCTTTCTGGTCACACTCCTTTGGTCGATCGGCGTCAACGGTGACAATGCTCTGGATGCGCTCGTCGCGCCCATTTTCCTGCAGTACCTGGCGGAAAATGTGGCGGCGATGAACGCGGGCCAGCCCTTGCCGTTTGTGACGGCGAACGGTTTTTTCACGACTTTTGTAAATGTGGGCGGCACAGGTGCGACGATTGCGCTCGCCCTCATCATGTTGAACTCGAAAGAACCGGGTTTTCGCAAAGTCAGCCGGATCTCTTTGCCGACGCAGGTGTTTCAGATTAACGAGCCGATCTTTTTCGGGTTTCCGATTGTGCTGAATCCCGTTTTCATGATCCCGTACATTTTGAACGCGCTGCTATTGACGGCGGGAACTTATTTGCTGATGCATTGGGAAGTGATTCAAAGGCCATTCGTCAACGTGCCATGGACGACCCCTCCGATTATTGGGCATTACCTTGTGACCGGCGGAGATTGGAAAGCGGCGGTTTGGGGAGTGGCTTCGATCGGATTGGCGATGCTGGTTTACTTTCCTTTTGCCAAGGCGGCCGAACGCCAGCGATTGAAAGCTGAGGAGCAGAGGAAAGCGCGTGAACAAGCTCCTTGAAATGGAGGACGCGTTTTGTTGTGCGTCACCGCCAGGGAGTCATCGGGTGGATTTCAACAAACGTTTTGCCTGGCGCACCCAGACGCGGTCGCGTTTTCGCTGGAAAGCCGCAGCATAACTTTCTTC
>JBFMDG010000544.1:0-5405 GCA_040754135.1 Verrucomicrobiota bacterium | reverse complement strand
AAAGCCCCGTCGCCACTTCGTTCTGCCGGCGCACTCCATAAAGTCGCAGCGGATCTAACGCGCGTGGTGAAGCCTACGCTCATTTTGGACTGCGGTGGCAAAGCGTCAGCGCGACACCGCTTTGGCCAACTCCCAACGCACTGGATTTACCGACGCGTGCGGCGCAGGCCAAAGCGCCGTCGCCACTAACGTTCTGCCGGCGCACTCCATAAAGTCGTAGCGGATCTAACGCGCGCGGCGGAAGCCCACGCTCATTTTGGACTGCGGTGGCAAAGCGCCCGCGCGACACCGCTTTGGCCAACTCCAAACGCACTGGATTTATGAACGCGTGCCGCGCAGGCCAAAGCGCCGTCGCCACTTCGTTCGGACGGCGCACTCCATAAAGTCGTAGCGGATCTAACGCGCGTGGTGAAGCCTACGCTCATTTTGGACTGCGGTGGCAAAGCGCCCGCGCGACACCGCTTTGGCCAACTCCCAACGCACTGGATTTACCGACGCGTGCGGCGCAGGCCAAAGCGCCGTCGCCACTTCGCTCTGCCGGCGCACTCCATAAAGTCGTAGCGGATCTAACGCGCGTGGCGCAGGCCACGCTCATTTTGGACTGCGGTGGCAAGCGTTAGCGCGACACCGCTTTGGCCAACTCCCAACGCACTGGATTTACCGACGCGTGCGGCGCAGGCCAAAGCGCCGTCGCCACTTCGTTCTGCCGGCGCACTCCATAAAGTCGTAGCGGATCTAACGCGCGCGGCGGAAGCCCACGCCCATTTTGGACTGCGGTGGCAAAGCGTCAGCGCGACACCGCTTTGGCCAACTCCAAACGCACTGCATTTACGAACGCGTGCCGCGCAGGCCAAAGCGCCGTCGCCACTAACGTTCTGACGGCGCACTCCATAAAGTCGCAGCGGATCTAACGCGCGCGGCGGAAGCCCACGCCCATTTTGGACTGCGGTGGCAAAGCGCCCGCGCGACACCGCTTTGGCCAACTCCAAACGCAGTGGATTTACGAACGCGTGCGGCGCAGGCCAAAGCGCCGTCGCCACTTCGTTCTGCCGGCGCACTCCATAAAGCGCAGCGGATGTGACGCGCGTGGTGAAGCCCACGCCCATTTTGGACTGCGGTGGCAAAGCGCCCGCGCGACACCGCTTTGGCCAATTCCAAACGCACTGGTTTTACCGACGCGTGCGGTGAAGGCCAAAGCGCCGTCGCCACTTCGTTCTGCCGGCGCACTCCATAAAGTCGTAGCGGATCTAACGCGCGTGGCGGAAGCCCACGCCCATTTTGGACTGCGGTGGCAAAGCGCCCGCGCGGCACCGCTTTGGCCAACTCCAAACGCAGTGGATTTACGAACGCGTGCGGCGGGCCAAAGCGCCGTCGCCACTAACGTTCTGACGGCGCACTCCATAAAGTCGTAGCGGATCTAACGCGCGTGGCGCAGGCCACGCTCATTTTGGACTGCGGTGGCAAAGCGTTAGCGCGACACCGCTTTGGCCAACGCACTGGATTTACCGACGCGTGCGGCGCAGGCCAAAGCGCCGTCGCCTTCGTTCTGACGGCGCACTCCATGATGCGCGAAACAAATCTACTGTTTTTTTTCCGTTTCGCGTTTTGCTTCCCAATCCCGCGATTGCGTTTCGCCGTTCCGCTCGAATTCCATTTTCCCTTTGATCGAATCGCCGCTGATTTTGCCGGTGTACTTTTGGCTGATCGTGTTGTTGTTGTTGCCCTGGCGCGTGACCGTGAAGGAAACCTCGTCGCCCTTCAATGACGCCTTCTCGATTTCGAGGTCGCGGGTTTGGCCATCGCGCCGCGGCGTCGCCAACGTGCCGGTCAGCTTCTCGCCGTCGAGTTTCAATTTGAGCGTTGTTTTGCGATCGGGATTTCCGCCGCGTCCCGGTGTCGTCCAGGTCCAGGTGCCGGTCGGATCGGCTTTCTTTTCCTGTGCTTGAACCGGATTGAATTGGCTCAGCGAAACAAGAGTGCAGAGCGTGGCGAGGAAGAGTGAGGCAAGGCCTCTGGATAGATGTTGCATAGCGTTTGAGTCGTTACTTTGGTTTCCAACAAGGTTCAACAGCGAATCTTTCAGGAAACTCATCCCGATTCAAGACAGTGTCCGCTCCCGAAGCGTTACAGGCCCAATCCCGTCGGCCTATTTGCGGCCAATGCAAAACAATTTTTGATTCGTCCGAATAAACAATTGCCCCTGCGATACCGCGATGGTCGAGCGCGTATAGTCATCGCCCGATTCGCCCATGGCGATGGTGCTGAGGATTTCGCCATTGGCGGCGTTCACGACGACCACGTCGCCCGCGAAGTTCATCAAATAAATTTTGCCATCAGCGCCGGTGGGGGAGGCTTCATATTTGGCGCGACCGGGAAGGTTGACGAGCCATTTGACTTTTCCTGTGGCCGGATCAACGCGCGAGATGTTTTTCTTCACATCGCTGAGGATAAAAAAGTCGCCCTCGTAAAACAGCGGCGTCGGCACATCGGAAGTCACCTCCCGCGTTTCCGCCGTGGTCCAGGCGATTGAGGAATCGGGCAGCGTTCCTGTGCCGCCGGCTTTAATAGCAAAAACTGGCGAGCCTTTGGGCGCACAAGCCAGGACCACGCCCGCACCGGCGCTCGGTGACGGCACCAATCGCCAATGGCCGATCCGCGTCGGGTTCCATGTTCCCCAACGCCAGAGTTCTTTGCCTGTCTCCGGATCATGCCCAGTCAGGCAATCGCCGCCCGCGATCAAAATCTCCTTTCGCCCTTGATGCTCGAAAGGCATCGGCGTGCTGAAAGCCTCGAGCGATTCCGCGGCGGCTTCGCTGGGACGAATCTGGCGCCAGAGCGTTTTGCCCGTAGCCGGATCGAGCGCCAGCAAAAAGGATTCGCCGCCGACGCGGCCTTTGCCGTGAACGGGTTCGTCGCGTTGCAAAATCTGCATGTAAAGTTTGCCGCCCCAAAGCAGCGGACTGGACGAGAACGTCCATTGAAACGCAAAATCGCCGTAGTCTTTGGTGATGCTACGCGACCACAGTTCTTTCCCGCCATGGTCAAAGGCGATCAAAGTGCCGTTGCCATAGAAGAAATAAACGCGGCCGGATTCAGCCACGGGCGATGGCGAGGCGTAATTGCTGCGGTCATCGCGTTGAATCCCCTCGCCCGTTTTATTGTTCCACAGAATCTTTCCGCTCTTCCGGTCCACCGCGATGGCATGCAACGTTTTCGTCTTCTGGTCGGGCGTCGAAAGAAAAACGTAATCGCCCCAAACTATCGGCGTGGAGGCGCTTGGGCCTAGCAGGTCGAGCGTCCAAACCGCCTCTTCTTTCGCCCATTTCGCGGGCAGGCCTTTTTCAGTGGTCGAACCATTGAAATTCGGCCCGCGCCATTGCGGCCAGTTTTCGGCCCGTGCCGAGACGGTCAGTGTGACAGCGGCAACCAAACAAAAAGCGAATTTAAATTTCATACATGCATTACTTGCGTTGCGTGATCGTTCGGCCATGGAGTAAACCAGAATTCGGCTTGGGGAAAAGAAAATTGCGCGCTCGAATTCGCCTCTTTAATTGAGCCTCACACCCTCTCTTGAATACCGTTCTGGCCAAAAATAATTCCGCTTGGAAAGCCGCGGCGGGAACCGATGATTCGTCATTCATGTGCCTATTCATGTTCACGTTCCTCCGGCGATTTCTCCTTGGCTGGTTTGGCGTGCTTCTCATCATCACCGGACGACCTGCTGAACTCACTTTGCCGCCGCGCCCTTCCGATGCGCCGACAGGTAGCCGCTTCGTCGAACGGATCGAAACGCTCTCGCTGGCTGATCGTGAAAAGGAAATCATTGCCGAAGTGTTGAAGGGAAATGTTCCAAATTTCTGGCGGCGCCTGGCAGAAGTGCCGGTCGCATTCACCAATGAAACCGGATTGGTGAAAGGTACCCTTTACGTGACGCCCGAATACCTCGCTGTTGGTTCGACCGAAGATTATTTCCTCGCGCCGATCTCGCCGGGCACGGCCCAAACCGTGGCGGATGCTTTGGATTGTATTTTGCCGACGCGCCGGATGGTGGATGCGATTTACGCGGCGGCGCCCATCAAGCTGACGCCTCAGCCCATCCCGCCCAGCGCAGCCATGACGACGGTTCCAGTGTTTCTGAATCATCACAAGATGGTGCAACGGCAACGCGCGTCCTTGCTCGGCAAACATCCGCTCGGAACACTGATCGCGGGACACAAGAAAGATGTGGTGTTAACGGTTCGGTTGACGAATGCGCCTGGAAAAGTCGCGATTTACGGATGGCATCAACCGAATGGGAAACCGATTCAACCTTTGTATTTGGGGCACACGAGTTCATGGGTCGATTACAGTCATGGCGCCCGCTTCGTGTATCGCAAAATGCAAATGGATGGCGGCGAAACCGATGTTGCCCAAGTGCTGAACGATCCCAAACTCGCCCCGTTGCTCAGTGATGAAGGACCGTTGAGCCAGCTGCGATACCGCTGAGCCGGAAAGTTCTGGAGTGTCATTTCCGGCCTCAGCCGAAAACCTTTCTGTTGCCCTTCCTTTGTCGAAAACATCGTCGCAAACTTTGTCGAGGCGCAAGCGGGTTCCAGATCCAATGATTCCCCATCACAGACTCAAACTCGATGAAGTGCCGCTCGATGTTTTATGCGGACGAAGGTTTCGACAAAGGTTTCGACAAAGGTTTCGACGAAGGTTTCGACAAAGGTTTCGACAAAGATTGCGACGAAGGTTTCGACAAAGAATTTGAGGCGCTGGGGAGGAGCGCCGTGATTCGTGATTCTCGCAAAAGATCGAGCTTCAGCCGTTGTTGCGCCGCCTGACGTTACATGTGCGCGATCATGTTATCGCCGAATTCGGAGCATTTGATTTCCGTGGCGCCTTCCATCAAGCGCGCAAAATCGTAGGTCACTCTTTTGCTCGCGATCGCGCCGTTCAATCCTTTGATGATAAGATCGGCGGCTTCCGTCCAGCCCAGGTAACGCAGCATCATCTCCCCGCTCAGGACCACGCTGCCAGGATTGACCTTGTCTTGATTGGCGTATTTCGGAGCGGTGCCATGCGTGGCTTCAAAAATGGCGTGCCCGGTCACATAATTGATATTACCACCTGGCGCAATGCCGATGCCTCCGACCTGTGCCGCCAGCGCGTCGCTCAGGTAATCGCCGTTCAAATTCAAAGTGGCGATCACGTCAAAATCCTCCGGCCGAGTCAGCACCTGCTGGAGTGTGATGTCCGCGATGGCGTCTTTGATCAGGAGCGCGCCGGCCTTGAGCGCGGCTTTCTGTTCCTCGTTGGCGGCGGCTTCGCCCTTTTCCTTTTTCGTCCGTTCCCATCGCGCCCAGGTATAAACTTTGTCGCCGAAAATGCGTTCCGCTGCGCTATAACCCCAATCGCGAAAG
>JBFMDG010000543.1:0-5415 GCA_040754135.1 Verrucomicrobiota bacterium | reverse complement strand
TCTTCTGCGAATTCTTATCACTAGTTTGAAATTCGCGGCTTTCATGGTTTCGGGAACACGCTTTTGATCCGTTCGAAATCTTGCCGGTCGTCGGCATTGACGATCGACGAGGAAACTTCCATGCCGGCGTTCTTGCGGCTCCATCGCCAACGCCAAGGCATCACATGGCCATCGGCAAATGCCAGGTTGGCGCCTCGATTGTGGTGTTCGCCAGGCAGAGTGCCCCAGGCATCCTGGCCGATCGCCTCTTTGAACATGTGCGAGAATTCTGCGCTGTCGCCAGTTGCGGGATGCGCGTCGATAAACGTCATCACGCTGGAAGGCGGTGGAGTGATAAGTTCACTGGCTTTCCGCTTGATCCAGCCCGGCACTGGAAACCAGGGTGGAACGCCACCGTTATAGGTGTAGTTCAGGAGACAATCCAACTGGTAGGTGCGGGTCCTCAGCACGTTAGGTTGATCAACGACCGTGGCTCTGTCGGCTGGGCAGCGGTAGATTCTGACTGATTGATTGTAGGGGAATAACACACCGCGCTGGAGATTGGTTGTGGTGGCGTCGCGCTTGGCGTTGCCCACAGCCCACGAGGGTTCGATGCTTGCAAACTCGCCGGTGCCGAGGGAAACAGTGTGATGGGGCGGCATCCAGTCGTTATAACTGTCCACGTACATACTCCAGCAAACTTGCAGTTGACGGAGGTTGTTCATGCAGGAGGCGGATTGTGCTTTGGCCTTGGCTTTCGAGAGGGCCGGAAAAAGCAGGCCTGCCAGAATCGCGATGATTGCAATGACCACGAGCAGTTCGATCAAAGTGAACCCTCCTTCATTGCGACCGCATGGTCTCATGGATTCACCTCCGAGTTTTGGCGTGATTCCAATTCTTCGAAAGCGGGCGCGTGCCAGAGGCGCACCGTGCCGTCGCCCGAGCCGCTGGCGAGATGCTTGCCGTCATTGGAAAACGCGAGTGTTACGATGGCTCCAAAGTGCCCGCGCAAGCTTGCGGCCTGTTGCAAGGAGTCGAGAGGCCACAAGCGAATCGTCCGATCATCACCGCCACTGGCCAAAGTGCGGCCATCTGGTGAGAAAGCCACGGCCCAGGCCTGCCCGTTGTGCGCCGCGAGCGATTTGACCGGCCAATGCGTGACGCCACGACTGTTCAACGTGTCCGCGAGGTTCCAAAGGCAATTGGTGCCATCCCAACTGGCGCTTGCCAGCCATTGTCCATCGGGTGAAAAGGCGAGCGAATGCACGCGATCTCCGTGTTTGCCGAGCATCATCGGCCAAATTGTTGCACCGCGATTCCACGCGTAGACTCCATTTTCGGCACTGTCAGCAATCGCGATTCGCTGTCCATCCAGCGATAAAGCCCGGCCGGTGACGCTGTTTAGACCAGTGGCCCAGACCTTTTCGGCGTGAGTTTTAAGATGGCGAAAATGAATAAATCCCTGGTGAAGGTAAACCAATTCCGTGCTGACCGGCGCAAAGGCAATTAATGTGCCCGCGAAGTTTGTCACCTCCACCAGGGATGGGACTTCGATCAGCCGCACGAGGCCGGCACCATCCATGGCGAGCAGGCTGCCATCTTGGGAAAAGGCCAGCCGTGTCCCACGCTCGACGACAGGCAATTCAGCGACAAGCCGTTCAGTCGCCACATCCCACAATTTCAACATGTCGTTTTGCCCGACCGAGGCCAGCAGCTTGGAATCTGGCGAAAAGGCGACGGCATACACCCAATCGCCCTGCACCATTTGGCGAGAAGCGGGCCACGCCGACGCCACATCCCACAATTTGACTGCGCCGTCTTGACTGGCTGACGCGATTAGATTGTCGTCGGGCGAAAACGCGACCGAATGAACCTCCCCTTCGTGGCCCTTGAGCTTTACCGGTTCGCGACGACTGCCCGTCAAATCCCACAGCGTCAGGTTTCGGTCGCTCCCTGCCGAGACAAGCCTTTGGCCGTCGGCGGAAAAGGCAAGCGCCCCGATAACGCCGAGCGAGCCGCGTGATTCCTTCAGTTTGTTCGTTGAAGTCGCGTCTCCCTTGGCGTCGAGGTCCCAGACCATGATCTCACTTCCGACACCTGCGGCAAGTCGATGAGTCCCGGGCGCGAATGCGATCGCGTAAGCCCAGCCCGTGAGGCCTTTCAAGGGCCGCAATGGGCGCGGGTCGGCGGGATTGGAAACATTCCACAGCGAGATGATCGAATGACTGACACTCACAGCCAGTAATGAGCTGTCGTCGGAGTAAGCGAGGTAAATCGCGCGATACTTCTTGTCCTCAGTCGAGCGAGTTGGCGGATCGTCTGCCGAACCATAGGGTGCCGCGCGCAGCCCCAGCTTCAACGGCAACTCCGCCACAGGTTCAGGGCGGCGCGTCGCCAAATTCCAGAGCCGCGTTGTGCCATCCGCCGAAGCGCTCGCCAAGGTTTGGCCGTCCGGTGAAAAGAGCAAGTGACTGATGGTATCGGTGTGAGCGAAAAGCTTTTCGGTAAGGTGACGGCTGGAAACGTCCCAGAGTGCGATAACGTTGCCTACGCCAACCGCCAAGCTGCGCCCATCGGGAGAAACGGCCAGAGCCTTTCTCTCGGTAATGTGGACAGACGGCGTGACATTGGTGAAAGCCTGGAATGCGGCCGTCTCCTTGCGGCTCCGGTGATCCAGAACCTTGACGTTGCTCTTCCCATCGGTCACGGCCAGCCATTGGCCATTGGGCGAAAAGCGGAGCGCGGTGAGCGGACCGGTGAATCGACTTAAGGTCACCAATTCGTCCCCCCGGCATTGTCCGTAAGCGAACCGCCATTCGAACCCGCGAAGGTCGTTGGTCTCTCCTCGTAGTGGACGCTGGCGATCCAGAAGTTGGCGAGCGCGGCTGAGGTTTGCCTCAGCCAACGCTTCCATCGCCAGATTGACTTCAGCAGCATAGAGTTGTTCTCGTCTGGCGAACGCTTCCGTTTCGGCGCGTTGGCGTGCTTCGTTAATATGATAAGCGGCGAAAGGGCCACCGATCAGGATTAAAAGCAAGAGTAAGATTAGGAGACTGCACGCTGCGGCCAAAGCCGGTTTGCGCCGGCACCAGCGCCAGATTCTTTCCACTCGCATCAATGGCCGGGCATGAATCGGTTCGTCGCGCAGAAACCGGCCAAGTTCCTGGGCGAGTTCTCCGGCGGACGCATAGCGGTGCGCGGGCTCTTTTTCCAGGCATTTAAAACAAATGGTTTCGAGATCGCGCGGGACATTGGGATTCAACAAACGGAGCGGGGGAGGCTCCGTCTGAGTCACCTGCTGCAGCGTTTCGGGCAGCGACTCGGCCTGGAATGGCGGACGCGCCGTCAGCGCATGGTAGAGAATCGCGCCCAGTCCATAGACATCCGTGCGGCGGCTGATCCGGCCCTTGACGCCGGTCGCCTGTTCCGGCGCCATGAAGTTGGGCGAGCCAAGCACCTGGCCAGTGAGCGTAAGATCTGATGGCGCATTCGGGTGCGCGCTTTCCTCGTGAAACCGTTTGGCCAATCCGAAATCAGTCACGCGCGGCTGGTCCGTGGCCGAATCGATCAGCACGTTCGATGGTTTGAGATCCCGATGCAGAATCCCGCGGTCATGCGCGAATTGAATCGCCTCGGCCATCAACTTGACGTAATGCGCCGCACGCATCGCCGGCAACGGCTGCTGACCGACCAGATGCGAAAGGTTCGGCCCATCGACAAAATCCATTACCAGATAATTTTCGTCGCGGTGCGTGCCCACCTCGTGCACCGCCACAATGTTCGGATGTTGCAAATTGGCAGCAGCAGCGGCTTCGGTGCGGAACCGATGGATGGCTTCCCGGCTTGTGGCGGCGCCGGTCAAAATCATTTTCACCGCGACAATCCGGTCGAGGCTGATCTGGCGTGCGCGATAAACGATCCCCATGCCGCCGCGAGCGATTTCCTCGATCAGTTCGTAATCATTGAATGAACGCGCTGGTTTTGATGCGCCGGGCGTGTCGTCCGCGCCCGCCGATTCGGGAGGGTAGGCATTGATTTGGGTTTTGCCGAAGTGCGTGCTCAGCGTTGCACCCGCGCGGGCAAAAAGGCATTTCGGGCAAAATCCATCCGGCGCATCCGCGGGAAGATCAATGCCGCAGTCCGGACAGTTCTTTTTTGATGCGAGCGCCATGGGTTTGCTCATCATTCCAACCCATACACAGGAAAAACTTTGAAAAGGTCACACCGCGGCCCGAATTACGTTTTGCCGTTGCCGCTGCCGCAGCCAGATCTCTCCGAGACCGCGCTTGCCAGGTTAGCGGGAGATCACGGCGAACAAATACTGGAGTTCCTCGTCCACTTCGTCCGGTTCGGAAACCGTTTCCGCGATCACTTCGCGGAACAGTTCGCGGAACCGCTGGCGCAATCGGAGCACCACCATTTTGACGGCCCCTTCGGTAAGCCCGAGTTGCGCGGCGGCTTCTGCATAGGTGGCATGGCTCTTTTCTCCGAGCAGGAAAGGCTCGACGTGGCTGAGCACGTTCTGGCGGCCGCTGGCGGCGAACTCGGATCGGATGCGCCGCATCACCTCATCGAGGATTGTCAGAGCCCAGCGCCGCTCGAACAGGCGCTCCGCGTCCTGTGCGTCCAAAGGCTCCAATTGGTATCTCTCCTCGGCCGATAGAGCATCCAGCGCGATCACTTTTTGGCAGCCGCCCCGTTTCTTTGCGCTCGCCTTGTCGTGTGCATCAGCCAGGAAATAATTCAGTGAGGCCAGAAGGAACGAGCGAAATTTGCCGCGATCGCGCGAAACCGAATGGAACGAACCGCGTTCGAGCAGTTGCGCGAGAAATCCTTGAGTGATGTCTTGAGCATCGTGCTCGCTCAGACCGCGCCGGCGCAAGTAAGCGTAAAGCGGATACCAATAGGTGCGGCAGAGGTTTTCGAGCGCTTCGGCAGCTGCCGGGGAATTCTGTTTTTGGCGCAGCGTGAGAATGACCGTCCAATGCGTCGTGGTAAACTGTGCCGGTCCGGTGCGATCGCAATGGGATTCATGCGGGAGCGCTGGCATGAGCCGGAGAATAGCAGGTCTCCAGATTCTGTCTCGATGTTTTCCGCGAGGGCGCGAAAAACTGCGCCCGGGGCGGGACGCGCTCCCCGGGAACGGAGCGGGGCTCTTCGTGCCGCAGCAATGGCGCGACAAAACAATGCTTCGATAGTTTTCCTGTGCGTATGGAAATGGCGAAGGTGCTGTGAATGACTCCGCGCTTCGGAGCGCTTCGAAAGAAATGTTTTCCGCGGGGGCGCGAAAAACTGCGCCCGAGGCGGGACGCGCTCCCCGGGGACGGAGCGCGGCCGGAGCGCGGCTTTGTAAGCCGCAGCACATCGCGACTTGCAAGGCTTCGATAATTTTCCTGTACGTATGGAAATGGCGAAGCTGCTGTGAATGACTCCGCG
>JBFMDG010000542.1:0-5432 GCA_040754135.1 Verrucomicrobiota bacterium | reverse complement strand
TTCGATCAATTCAAATTCCACTTTGTAGCGACGCTTGAGCCACTCGGAGATCACCTGCAAATGAAGCTCGCCTTGTCCCGAAATGACCGTCTGGTGCAGTTCGGAATCGACGTGAAAAAGAAAAGTGGGATCTTCTTCGTGCAGCGCGGCAAGGCCAGCGGCGATCTTGTCTTCTTCGCCTTTGGCATGGAGTTTCAGAGCCGCATGAATATTCGGTTTAGGGAATTCCACTTTGGGAAGGCTGACCACGCGCTTGCCGCCGCAAAGCGTGTTGCCTGTATGGGTGTCCTTCAGTTTTACGACCGCACCGATATCTCCAGCGCCCAGTTCCGGAACGCTCGTGCGGTTTTTTCCATTCAAGATGTAAATCTGGCCGATGCGCTCGGTGATCTTTCGATCGCTGTTGTAAACATCCATGCCCATGCGAATAGATCCCGAGTAAATGCGGAAATAAGATAATTCGCCAAATTGCGCTTCGCTGGCCGTTTTAAAAACATACAGAACCGCATCGGAATCCGTGAGCGCCACCTCCATCTCATCGCCATTGGCATCGAGCGCCTGCACTTTCTGACGATCGACCGGCGACGAACCGTACTTGGCGATAAAATCCATGAGCCGCGCCACGCCCACGTTGGTTTCGGCCGATGTGCAGTAAAGCGGAATGAAAACCTGCTGCTGAATGGCCTTGTGCACTCCAGCGCGCAATTCCTCTTCGGAAAGGCCGCCCTGATCAAAGAACTTTTCGAGAAGCGAATCGTCGGACTCGGCGACGTGCTCGATCAATTCCTTGTGCAGCGCGTTGATTTGATCGGCCCATTTTTGCGGGGCGGGCGATTCTGTGTATTTGCCCGAGCCATCGGTGTTGTAGGTGATCAATTCGCTGCGCATGACATCGAGCACTTGATTGAATCCCGGGCCGGGGTTGACCGGCAGGGCCATGGGAAAAACTTTGTCGCCGAAGCGGCGTTTGATTTGGGCGAGCGCCTCTTCAAAATTGACGTGCTCCTTGTCCAGTCCGTTCACCACAAGAATTTTCGGAATGCCATATTGCGACGCGTACTTCCACACTTGTTCCGTGCCGACGCCTACGCCGTGCAATGCGTTGACGACGACGAGCGCGAAGTCGCCGACGCGCAGCGCGCCCAGACCTTCACTGATGAAATCGAGATAACCCGGGGTATCGATGATATTGAACTTTTTGCCCATCCACTCGGTGTGCATGAGGGAGGCGTGGACGGAAATCTGCCGTTTTTGTTCCTCTTCGTGATAATCGGAAACGGTATTGCCGGCGTTAATGGTTCCGAGTCGGTTTATCACGCCGCTGCAGGCAAGCATGGCTTCACTGAGCATGGTCTTGCCTGCAGAGGCGTGGCCGACAATTGCGAAGTTCCGAATTTCTCCAGGTTGGAAAGCTTTCATGGTTCAGCGTCTGGATGGTTGGTTCCGGTTTTTGGCCATTGTTATTACTGAAAATATCGCGTGTCGCCAACAATTCTTGGAAAAAATTTCAGGGGACTTGATCCGAAGCAAATGAGCAAGAACGCAGCCCTCGCTTTCTGCTTCAGGCCGGAAGCGCGCGCCATTCCCGCAACGCCCAAAGCCCTGCACATTTGGACCGGCACCCCTTTGGCGACCAAACCGCGAATTCATGCCGCGCAAAAATATTGGGCTGAGGCACTGAAGCTTGTTAAGCTGAATGTGCTTTATGAAAACGGCGCTCGTTGCTCTGACGCTCGTTGGCACTGCATTGGCACAGCAATCGGAAGTCATTCCCCATCGGCAGGACCGTCCTCCGAACCAACCGTTCTCCCCCGCGGAAGCGGTCGCGCGTATGAAAGTGCCCGCCGGTTTCAAAGTGGAATTGGTCGCCAGCGAACCGGAGATCGTCAACCCCATCGCCATGGATTTTGATGATCAAGGCCGAATCTGGATCACCGAGAGCCTCGAATACCCGCGCAAATCCGCCGGCCCAGGCCGCGATCGCATCAAGATCCTCGAAGACACCGATGGTGATGGCGCGGCGGATAAGGCGACTATATTCGCTGAGAACCTGAATATCCCCACGGGCGTGGCCAGCGGTTTTGGAGGGGTGTGGGTTTTAAATGCTCCCGATCTGTTGTTCATGCGCGAGCAAAATGGCCGTGAAACGCACCGCGAAATCGTCGTCACTGGTTTTGGTCGCGCCGACACGCATGAGTTGCCGAGTTCATTAACCTGGGGACCCGATGGCTGGTTGTATGGGTTGAACGGCGTTTTCAATCCCAGCCGCATTCGCTCGAACAACGGCCGCGAGTACCAGTTTACTTGCGCGATGTGGCGAGTGCACCCGCGCACGCGCGAATTTCAAGTGGTCTGCGAAGGAACCAGCAATCCGTACGGGATTGCCTGGGATAAAGAAGGAAGCGCCATTGTCGAGGCGTGCCATTGGGCGAACGATCATCTTTTCCATTTTGTGGAAACGGGATATTACCAACGCCAGGCTGGCGCTTATCCACCGTTCACTTTCCGGCTGGGATCGATTACCGATCATGGTCATCAGAAAACCGCTTACTGCGGAATCAGCTACTTCGATAGCGATGCTTATCCGGAGTCCTTCCGCGAAAAGATTTATGTGGGAAACATTCACGGTGGCTGCATCAATGTGGACCGCCTGGAACGGGATGGGTCCACTTACCTGGCCAAAGCGGAAGCCGATTTTCTGAGTGCCAATGATGTCTGGTTCATGCCGGTCGCGCAAAAGGTGGGGCCCGACGGCTGCCTTTACATCCTCGACTGGTATGACCGGTATCATTGTTACCAGGATGCCAACCGCGATCCGGAAGGCATCGATCGATTGAAGGGACGCCTCTATCGCGTGCGTTATGGTGAAGCCCCGCGCGCCCCTCGAATTGACCTGGCCAACGAGCGTGACGAAAAACTGATCGAGCGTCTGGCGAGTCCCAATATCTTCTTTCGCGAAAAGGCTCAGCGCATTCTGAGCGAACGGTCGCACGCGGAACTGCGGGAGCGATTGCAACACCTCGTTCTCGATTTTTCGGCTCCTCGAAAAGCGCGTCTCCATGCCTTTTGGACCCTCATCAGCCAAGGCAATCTTCCACCGTCCTTTCACGAGCAAATGCTCGCGCATACGGATGCTACCTTCCGCGCGTGGGCTGTTCGAGCCGCCGGAAATATGCAACAGATCCCGCCCGGAATCGCTCAGCGCGTAGCGGCTCTGGCTCGAGATCCGTCGCCCGATGTGCAATTACAAGTCGTCATCGCCAGCCGCAAAATCTCCGGGATGGATGCGCTGCCTGTCCTCATGGAGGTGTTGGAACATTGTCGCCAGGACAAGTTGATCCCGGCGATCGCGTGGCAAAATCTGCATCCACTGCTCGAACACAATTCCGCGCGCTTTGCTGATCTGCTGGAAAACGGCCCTGCTTCTCCCGCGCTACGTCTCCTCATGCCGCGAGTCATCGATCGCTGGCTCGGTGCGGCGCACCCGGATCCCAAGGCCGTGGCCAAGGGAATAGAGTGGATTTCAAAACACGATTCCGACTCGACCAAAGCATGTTTATCAGCGCTGGCCGCGCGATGGCCGGAGATGAACGGCTCGATGCGAGACCGATTAAAGGCGAATTTGCAACCGATCCTCGAACGGCTGACCGCGGTCCAAAATGATCCCGCTTTGAAACTGACGGCCGAACTTCTGGCCGCGCGATTGGCGATCCGAAGTCTTTCACCGGAATCCGTTCGCACCATGCTCCTCGATATCCGCCAGCAGGATGATTCGCGTTTGCAAGCGCTGGAAGCGCTCATGGCCCTGCGCGACAGTCATCTGGCTCAAATCGCTCCCGAACTATTGAAGAAATCGAGCCCGGCGTTTGCGCAGAAAGCCGTGCTCGTGCTTGGGCATTATGACGATGCCAGATTGGCTGACGCTTTGTTGGCTGTTTATGCGGACCTGCCAGCCGAACTGCAGCCGCTGGTGATCGATCTTCTTTTGCAACGCGAATCATGGGCTCGAAAAGTACTCAACGCCGTCCTCGAGAAACGATTATCAAGCCAGGTGCTGAATGCGAATCATCTTCGAAAAATACTTGAAAGCAACGATCGCGAAGCCGTCTGGGCCGTGGAGAAGGCCTTTGGCAAGGTGCGCGAAGAACGCGATCCGGAACGTGAAAAGGTGGTCGCGGAAATCGCTGCTTACGTCCGCGAACATCCCGGCGATCCCCGTGCTGGCCGGGAAGTATTCCGCAAGGCCTGCGCCCAATGCCACGCCATTTACGATGAAGGCGGGAACGTTGGACCTGACCTGACTGCCAATGGCCGCGGCAGTTTCGAGCAATTGCTTTCCAACATCTTCGATCCAAGTCTGGTCATCGGCCCGGCCTACCAAATGACCACGGTGGTCACAAAAGATGGCCGGAATCTCACCGGTTTAGTGACGGAAGATAACGAGCAGCGGATCGTTTTGAAAATGCCTGGCGAAGGGGCCGAAACCATTCCGCGCAACAATGTAAAATACACGCGCGTGAGCAAGCTTTCGATGATGCCGGAAGGCCTCGAGGCAACGATGGAGAAGCGCGACATTGCCGATCTGATTGCCTTTCTTTCACTCGACAAGCCCCCAGACGATCCCCAGGCACGTTCCATCCCTGGTAGCCCGGCGCTGTCATTGAAATGAGGATCAGAACTTATTCCTGAAACCAAAGTGCCGGCATTGATTCCGCGCCAATGCGTTGGTTCAACAAGCGGAGTTCGCTGGGCCTGCTTGTTTGCCGGCTTTTGGGCGTGAAGCATCAAATCTAAATCAACTGCTGTTCGAGTTTCCGCGTTTCCTTTTTGATCAAGCTTAGAATCCGATGTTTGGCCAGATAAACTTGTCCAACGTTCACGTGCAGCGTCGTGGCCACTTCGCGCACTGACCATCCTTTGTTCACGTAGAGATCAAAAACCTGGAATTGCCTCGAACTGACCTGCTGGCGCACTTTCTGGATCGCCGCTTCCGAGAGATTCCGCTGCCATTCCTCATCCCACACCTGTTGCAGCACTGGTGTCTCGGGATCGGGCACGCGCTCGACCGTCGGGGTGTCGCTCTGCCCTGTTTGGCGGCTGCTTTTGCGAGTCAAAACCGGCGGGCGCTTGCGGTAAATATCAATAATGCGCTTGCGCGTCAGATGCATCAGCCATGTCTTAAACGAGCACTTGGAGGGATCATACTTGAAGTCCGGCATCGTGCGGGCCACTGACAACACCGTCTCTTGCACGGCTTCTTCCGCTTCGCTTTCGGTAAGCCCGGATTTGCATGCGGCATTGAAGATGAGGCGCCGGTACGTTTCGTAAAATCGCTGCCAACTCTCCTGGTCCTGCCAGTCCTTCAACTTTGCCAGCAGCGTCGGACGTGTCGGCAACGGGTCGCTCCGCGGAATGGGCATAAATCAATTGAA
>JBFMDG010000541.1:0-5443 GCA_040754135.1 Verrucomicrobiota bacterium | reverse complement strand
CGAGCCGCAACAACGTCACCATCGAGGTTTGGACCACATGGAATGGGCCCGCAAACAACAACTGGCAGCGCATTTTTGACTTTGGTGACAGCCAAAAGGGCGATGTCTCGCAGGCGCCCGGCAATGGATTAGGCTATTTGTTTCTGACGCCGCGCGCCGGTGCGACGGGCAATCCTGTGCGCTTCGCGGCCCGCCCCAATGGGACGACTGCCGAAAGCCCGGTTCTCAATGCGCCGCCTTCGTTACCCACCGGGACGGAAGCGCACATCGTCGTCGTTTATGCGCCGGAATTCCGCAACTCGCGTTTGTATGTGAACGGAGTTCTGGCTGCGACCGGCGATGCGCCCTTTGCGCTGAACGCGTTGAACGATGCGAATTGCTGGTTGGGCGCATCGCTTTACAACGATCCGCCCTTCAACGGACGCATCAATGAATTCCGAATTTACGAAGGTTCATTGACCGATTTGGAAGTGGCGCTAAGCCGCCATGTGGGGCCGGACAACTTCGCTGGAGCCCCGGGCGCATTGCAATCGATTGCCGTGAGTGCGCCGGCGTTGTTGTTGGGAAATCCCGCGGTCACGCAGGGCAGCTTGAAAGCCAATTTTCAAAATGTGACGGGAGTGGAAATCCTGGGCCTCTCCGGCATCACGCTCACTTCGAGCGATAACAATATTTTCACCGTGAATGCCACGGGAGGTTTGCTGCCTCGCGCGGTGGGCAAGGCCACGCTCACAGCCACGTTTCAAAACCTGACTGCCAGTACGGAAGTGACAGTGGTGGCGCCGACGGCGCTTCGCCATGAATTGCCTGCCACGAGCTTGCAGGCCGGACAGCTCCTGGTGAATGCCACCTTGCGAGCTGATTTTCCAGGTGCCGACAATGTGAACATCAACGGTTACACAGGCGTGACTCGCGCCAGCTCCGATGCAAATGTGGTGACCATTGCCGTCAATGGCAACGTGGCTGCAGTGGCTCCTGGCACCGCCAAAATCACCAGCACGTTTGCCGGACTGAGCGTTGAAACGGAATTTCAAGTGACGTTGCCTCCTGATTTCACACGCGGACAATTGATCCATCGCTACAGCTTCAATGAAGCGCCCGACACGATCACGGTGGAGGATTCGGTCGGTTCTGCAGATGGCGAAGTGGTCGGTCTGGTGGCGGGCAGTGCGAACAACAATTTCAATGGCGCTGGGCAGCTGGCGTTGGCGGGCAGCGCTTGGAACGCCAATCCGCTGGCCGCCTATGTCAATCTCCCCAACGGCCTGATCTCGTCGCTGGGTAGTGTCACGATTGAAGGGTGGGGCACATGGCGTGGCGGCGCGGCCAATCAGCGCTTCTTTGATTTCGGCATGAGCTCGGGCGCGCCGGATGGGGCGGGTGGATTTGGCGATGACGTTGTGCTCAATCCGGGACGCAGCTACATGTTCCTGACCCCATCGGCTGGTCCGCGGTTCGCCATCAAGCAGGGAACCGGTCCGGAAACGCCGAGTTTGACTTCCAGCACGGCATTGACTGCGAATGCGCCGGTTCATTTTGCAGTGGTTTACGATCAGCCGCATGGGGTGGTGCGCCTTTACATCAACGGGGTGCGCACAGGCACCGCGGCGGCTACGCTTCCGTTGAGCGTGGTGGATGACCGCAACAACTGGCTGGGGCGCTCGAACTGGCAGGATCCGCTCGTGAACGCTTTGCTGGACGAGTTCCGAATTTATAATGGTCCGCTATTGGACCGCGACATTGCAGCCACCTTTGCGGCCGGACCCAACCAGGTGCCCGATCTCACGCCGCCTCCGGCGCTCACGGTTCAACGTGCCGGAGCGACCCTGGAATTGCTTTGGCCTTCAACGGCCACCGGCTTCACGCTGGAAACCACCACCGCTTTGGGAACGGCCTGGACAGCCGTGAACGCATCGCCTGTTCCCGATGGGTCCAATCAAAAAGTGAGCCTCCCCATTGGCGCAGAGCCGGCATTCTTTCGGTTGAAGAAATAGAACTCATTTCAGGGAACTAATCCCGCACCCCGCAAACATGCCCGCTTCGCCCCAAAGGCGAGCGGGCATTTTCCTTTGCCAACGATGAGGTCAATCACGAATATGGTGGCGCCCTTGAAAAAATCGATCAAAGTCGCGTTGCTGATCGAGACCTCGAATTCCTACGCCCGAGGTTTATTGCGTGGCATTGTCTCTTATATTCGCGAGCGCGGGATTTGGTCGCTTTACCTGTCGGAACATAATCGCGGCGACAAACCGCCCGCGTGGCTGCTGGATTGGGATGGGGACGGCATCATTGCGCGCATAGAGAATGCCGCCATTGCTGAAGCGCTGCGCGGTCTGCACGTTCCGGTGGTCGATGTGAGCGCGGCCCGGCTCATCCCGTCGCTGCCCTGGTTTGAAACCGATGACGGCGCCATTGCGCATTTGGCGGCAGACCATCTTCTCGAACGCGGTTTCAAACATTTCGCTTACGCGGGGGACGACCGGTTTAATTGGTCCAAATGGCGCAGCGAACATTTCCAGAATTGTGTGCGCGCGGCGGGCTATCCTTGTTACGTTTACAAACCCGGTCGTGGCATTTCACATGACGACGTTGCGCAAGCCGACGATTTCGCGCGCTGGATTCGCGGGTTGCCCAAACCGGTGGGGGTCATGGCCTGTTACGATTTGCGCGGTGTGCAGGTGCTCGATGCCTGCCGGCGCATCGGGGTGGCTGTTCCCGATGAGGTCGCGGTCATCGGCGTGGACAACGATGATTTGCTTTGCGAGTTGTCGCATCCGCCCCTCTCGAGCGTCATTCCCAACACGCATCGCACCGGCTACGAAGCGGCGCGGCTTCTGGACGAAATGATTTCCGGCAAAGCGGCGCGGGGCGAGACGCACCTGATTCCGCCGGTTGGCATTGCCACACGCCAATCGACCGACGTGCTGGCCATTGACGATCGCAATGTGGCAAAAGCGGTTCATTTCATCCGCCAACACGCTTGTGATGGCATCAACGTCAAGGATGTGCTCCGCGCGGTGCCGCATTCACGGACCTTATTGGAGAGCCGGTTCAAGAAGTTGCTTGGACGCACTCCGCACGAGGAGATTCTTCGCGTCCGGCTCAATCGCGTGAAGGAATTGCTCACGGAAACAGATTTGTCCCTCGAACAAATTGCCGAGCGGACCGGTTTTCCGCATGTCGAATACCTCAGCGTCGCCTTCCGCCGCGAAGTGGGCTTGCCGCCGCGGCAATTCCGCACCCAAGCGCGTCCCGGCAAATCGGTAGGCGGCTGAGAAAAAAGCTTAACTTAAATACGAGAAATCTCATGGCGTAGCCCCATGCCGCAAGGTAAGGCTGATGACACCATGCTCACCTGCTCACCATTGGGACCGGAATTGTCCTCGCCCAAAAGCGAGGCTAATCACGCTTGCCCTATGAAATCCATTGCCACTTGCTCCCGTTCGATACGGCCGAATCGAAGCGCTTTCACGCTCATTGAATTGCTCGTCGTCATCGCCATTATCGCCATTTTGGCCTCGATGCTTTTGCCGGCGATCGCCAAGGCCAAAAACAAAGCGACACGCATCAAGTGCAACAGCAACATCCGCCAGCTTGGCATGGCCATCCGCATGTACGCGGACGATAACCGCGATCGTTTTCCGGGGTTGAACGGGGCCGTCTGGCCATGGGATCTGCCGGCTTATGCCGCCAATGCCTTCGTCAAATACGGCGGGCGGCGCAGCATTCTTTATTGTCCGGCATTTTGGAAACAAAATGACGATGAACTGTGGCGGTTTACCACCGGGCAAACGAATGAAGTGGCCACCGACAATGCCGGCGGGTATCGCGTGGCGGGTTACGCGTTTGCCTTCGAAGGATCGGGCCGCGTGCTTGCGACCAACATCACTGAATCACTCAACCCGAAACCATGGATGGTGGGCGGAGTTTCCATTAACCCCGGGCCATCGGAGCGCGTCATTGGCGCGGATGGAACTCTTTCGAATACGGAGAGCCGCACGCCCGGTGCGAATGGCCGCAATTTCACCCACGTTTATGGAGGCTGGGGCGGCGGCACCAAACCGCATTCCACACCGCATTTGGCCGGAAAAATTCCCGAAGGGTGCAACCTCGTTTTTCTGGACGGGCATGCCGAGTGGCGCCGCTTTAACAAAATGGTCGTTCGCACCACCGGCACGCCGCCCTTCTGGTGGTAAGCCGAATTGCGGCGCCTTAACTGTCCCGCGACACCCAAGCCGAACTCACACTTCTGTGATTTGTCCCAGCAATACCGCGCGGTGTGCACCCGTGGTTTGCGGAAAGTTTGCGGGAACTCTGCGGAATCGATAATAGGCCAGAAGCGCGAACGCCGCCGGTTCGATCGCTTGATTTGGCCAACCGGCTTCTTCGCTCGTCATTATTTCCATCTTCGGATTCAACTCGCGACCGAGCACACGGATCCTTTCGGTGAGAAACAGATTCGATGCGCCGCCGCCCGCAAGAATCAATCGATTCGGAACCGCCGGCAGGTGCAACCGATAATTCAACCACACCGATCGCGCGGTGAATTCGGTCCATGTCGCCAGAATGTCGAATCGAGACAAACGCTCGGCGCGCATTTCCACAATCAATGGTTTGAAAAAGGATTCGCCGAATGCTTCGCGTCCGGTGCTTTTCGGCGGCGCTTTGCGCAGGAATGCATGCCTCATTAACCGGCGCAACCAGCGGTCTGACCATCGGCCCTGTCGCGCCCAACTTCCGTTGCGATCGACATTGTGTTTGCCCTCGGTCAGATAATGCATGGCAAGATCGATGAGCATATTGGCCGGACCGGTATCAAACGAGAGGATGTTTGGCGCATCGCCGTCTGGCCAGTGTAACGAGGTGACATTGCTGATCCCGCCGAGGTTGTTGACGCAGACGTGCTCGCCTTTTCTGGCGAAGATGACTCGGTGAAACAGGGTCGCGAGCGGTGCGCCTTGCCCTCCTGCAGCCAGATCCGCCGATCGAAAATTGCTGATGACGGGCACCTGCAATTTTTCGGCCAGCCAGGCCGCTTCACCTAACTGAAAGGTGGCCGGCCGCTGCGAGTGAGGAAAATGATAAACGGTCTGCCCATGCACTCCGCATAGATCGATTTCACCGGGTTCGACGCGCGCGTGCTGCGCGTAAAACCGTCCGAGATCATGATGCAACTGGCCCACTTCATAGCAGCTCGCTTCGTTGCTGGCCGCGGCCAGGAGACGTTGCCGGAGCGGCTTCGGAAATGGCACTTGCCAATAACGCTTCAACTCGACGCGCGCGAGCGACACCTGGCAGACCGCGTAATCGACGCTGTCCACGCTCGTCCCGGACATCAGGCCGAGAACAGAAATGGGTTGATCAGTTCGAGACTTGCGCAGCGGCATTTCGCGGCGAAGCGTGCGGCGGGTCTTTATCGGTGTCAACTCCCGTCAAAACGCCT
>JBFMDG010000540.1:0-5451 GCA_040754135.1 Verrucomicrobiota bacterium | reverse complement strand
GACCGTGGGGGAAAATAACGAGTCGAGTTCTAGCCGGCGCCGGCTCCAATCCTCATCCAGAGCGACAACGGCCAGATCGGCTTTGGAATCGAAGAAGTAATAAAAGCTGCCCTTTTTAACGCCGGCTTTATCACAAATCTGGTCGATGGTGGTGCTGCCGTAGGACCCGGTCCAGATCAATTCCCGGACGGCGTCCATCAAGCGTTCTTTTGCGTCACTTACTCGGCCCATATCAATCTTCTGTTCCGTTCAATTGCGTTTAATGCGGCGTCACTTTGCCAAAGTTTACCATTTAGTCAACTATTCATTTGCAAAATGTTTTGGGACTTTCGAGCCATTGACAGCGGATCTCCCCTCCCGCAATAGGCGCCGCGCTAGCATTGATGCGCGTGATGCATGGCGTGAGACAAATTCTCCGCAAAGTTTTTTGATGCAAAACTAGAATTACGGGCAGACGCGTATGAATTGCCGGAAATCCCTCTTGCAACTGAATCTCAATTCACCTATTTTGGCCGTCACATGAACGAGAAGCCGGTGTCGATCGATTGCCCCGCAGGTTGTGCGCAACCGCTCCTTTGTCCGCTGAGTAAAGTTCAGGCAGGCACCGCCGTTCGCATTAAACAGCTCTCCGCCTCTCCGGAAATCACTTTTCGCCTTCGCGAAATGGGCTTATGCGAAGAGCAGCAGATCAAATTGCTCAGTCAGCAATCGAATCTCATCTGTCAGGTCTGCAACGTGCGTCTCGGCATCAGCGCCCAATTGGCGGACGCAATTTTAGTTGAACCGCTCTCTGCCGCATCGCTCGCCCACTGAGCCCATGCCTGTGTCGAGTCAACCGTTGACGACTCTGCCGGTCGGAACCGCCGCCACCGTCACACAAATCAATGTTCCCTCAGAAAATCGCCCGCGCCTGATGGAAATGGGACTTCTGGTTGGCACACCGGTCGAGTTAGTCCGCTTTGCTCCCCTGGGCGATCCCGTCGAAATCAAAGTCCGCGGTTATCATCTGACGCTTCGCAAGCACGAAGCCGAACAGATTCTCGTCCGTGCGCGAGGCAATTAATTTATTTTCCTCATGCTCGTTTCGCCCCGCAAACCGATTTCCAGCCCCAATTTCAGCACGACCTACGTGGTGTTGACCGGGAATCCGAACAGCGGAAAAACGACGCTGTTCAACGCCCTCACCGGGTTGCGCGCGAAAGTTGGCAATTACCCTGGAGTCACCGTCGAACGCAAAGAAGGGCGGTTGCTGGGTACTTCCGAGCCAATCACCGTGCTTGATTTGCCGGGCACCTATAGTCTCAGTCCGAAATCACTCGACGAACAAATTTCGCGCGATGTGTTGTTTCATCGGGTCGCGGAAGTGCCACCGCCCGGTCTGGTCGTGGTGGTGATCGATGCCTCGAATCTTGAACGGAATCTTTATTACGCCACGCAAGTGATCGAGCTTGGGTATCCCACGATTGTGGCGTTGAACATGATCGATGTTGCGGAAAGCATCGGTCAGCACGTTGATCCTCAAGCTTTGGAAAAAGAACTGGGAGTCCGCGTTTTCCCAATGGTCGCGAGCACTGGCCAAGGGGTGACGGCCCTGAAGCAAGCGATGACCGAAGTCGCGCGGCAAGGAACGATTCCGGTCATTCAGTCAAACAACGCGATAGCCCCGACGAGGGACCGTGCAAGCGCCGCGAGGTTTTGTGCGCTTTCTGAGGCGTTTCAAAAGGAAGTCAACGCGCTCGCCGACCTGCTTTGCCAAGCCTTTCCTGACCAATCCTTCTCCACGCAAGCGGAAGCTTTGCTGCTGTTGAGCGACGAGAAAATGCTCGAGCAAAACGCGGAGCAATATCCCGACACGATTCATCAATGCGTTCGCGCGGCCAGGGCGCGGCTCGACGCACTCGGCCAGGACTGGCGCAGTGTGGCCATCGAAGCCCGATACGCGCGCATTGCGGGAATTCATGAAGCGGTTTGCACCCATGCCGCCAACGTGGATGCAACATTCAGTGACAAACTCGATCGCGTCCTGACACATCGATTTTGGGGGATGATCATTTTTGTGGCGATCATGGCGTTGATGTTCCAGAGCATTTTTACATTCGCGGAATATCCCATGACGTGGCTGGAAGACGGTGTTGCGGCGGTTGGGGGATGGATTGAGCAAATCATTCCGCCGGGCGATTTGCGCAGCCTGATTGTAGATGGCGTGATTGCCGGCGTCGGCGCGGTGGTGGTGTTTTTGCCGCAGATATGTTTGCTCTTTTTGTTTATTGGCCTGCTCGAAGATACCGGGTATATGGCGCGGGCCGCTTTTTTGATGGACCGTTTGATGAGCAAGGTGGGGTTGCATGGGAAAAGTTTCATCCCGATGCTCAGCTCCTTTGCCTGCGCCATTCCCGGAATCATGGCCACGCGCACGATCGAAACGCCCAAAGACCGGCTCGTGACCATTTTGGTGGCGCCGCTGATGAGCTGTTCGGCGCGCTTGCCGGTTTACACGTTGCTCATCGCGGCCTGCATTCCCAATCAGCGCATCCTCGGATTTTTCAAACTGCCGGGACTGACGATGCTCTCGATGTATTTGTTGGGCATTGTGGTGGCGCTGCTCATGGCATGGCTGTTCAAGAAAACGTTGCTCAAGGGAGAAACTCCATTGCTCATCATGGAATTGCCTCCTTACAAAATGCCGCTGCTCCGGATTGTGATTCGACACATGTGGGAACGTTCGAAATTATTTTTGCGCCGCGCCGGCACGGTGATTTTAGGCATCAGCATTTTGCTCTGGTTCCTGGCAACTTATCCCCGGAGCGCTTCCGTCGAGCAGGCCTATGCGGTCAAACGGCAGGCCATCGAATCGATTGGCGCTGGGCAGCCGGAATCGCAAGCCATACAAGAAGCCCGCAGCATTCAGCTCGAAGCGCTCGAAAAAGAAACATCCGGCGAGCGATTGCGCCGCAGTTTTGCCGGAAGGCTTGGCCATCTGCTCGAACCCGTGATCGCTCCGCTCGGTTTCGATTGGAAAATCGGCATCGGCATCGTGGCGTCATTCGCGGCACGCGAGGTTTTTGTCAGCACTATGTCCACGGTTTACAACGTGGGAAGCGATGACTCGGATGAAAGTATCAACACGCTCGCGGACACGTTGCGGCAGCAAACTCGAACCGATGGTTCGCCCGTTTACACGCCATTGGTCGCCATCACATTGATGGTCTTTTACGTATTCGCGTTGCAATGCGTCAGCACCGTCGCCGTGGTGCGGCGCGAGACCAACTCCTGGAAATGGCCGCTCTTCCAATGGGCTTACATGGGGGCGCTCGCCTGGATTTTTGCTTTCGCAACTTACCAGATTGGGCGGTTGCTTGGCTGGTAAGAAAGCTTTCTGTCCTCAAGAAAATCACGCGAAGGCTGCAAAACCCCGATCGACGTTGGGTCTGCCGTGCGGCATCGCATTCGAGAGGCAAGCGCTTTGCATTCGGTGGTCTTTCCCTGAAAGATTTGCTTGGGTTTCGATTCCGTTTCAGCAAACTCTCCGGCGATGCAAGTTGCCACTGCGCCGGACAACGCATCGATCGAGCGCGACTCGCGTTGGTTTGAGCCCGGACGATTCAGCCTGATTTTGCTCGGGGCCATTCTGGTGGCATTTCCCGATGTCATGCTCGGCGCCAAGACTTTCTTCTTCCGCGACTACGCTTTTTTTGGATATCCGCTGGCGCAGTATCATCGCGACGCAATCTGGCGCGGGGAAATTCCGTTGTGGAATCCATACAACAATTGCGGGCTCCCGTTTTTAGCGCAGTGGAACACCCTCACGCTTTATCCCCTTTCATTCATTTACATTGTTTTGCCATTGCCGTGGTCGCTGAGTTTCTTTTGTCTGGTCCATCTTTTTCTTGCGGGATTGGGAATGTACTTCCTGGCCAGGCATTGGACTGGATGCGCCGCTGGCGCCGCAATTGCGGGAATGCTATTCGCCTTCAATGGCCTGACACTCAGTTGCCTCAAATGGCCAAACAACATCTCCGCCCTCAGCTTGATGCCATGGGTTGTGCTCCTCGTTGAACAAGCCTGGCGCGATGGCGGACGACGCCTTCCTTTGGCCATTCTCCTCGGCACCACTCAAATGCTCAGTGGCGCTCCGGAAATAATTCTGTTCACCTGGTTGTTTGTTGGAGCCATTTGGGTGGGACAGTTTGCACTGAATTCGAGGGCGCGAATTCGAATGTTTCTGCGAGCGGCAATGGTGGTTTTGCTCGTGGCCGGGCTGAGCGCAATTCAGCTTGTACCATTTCTCGAGCTGCTTTCGATGTCGCAACGCAGCTCGCAATTTTCCGATTCCGCCTGGGCCATGCCGCCTTGGGGATTGGCAAATCTCCTCGTGCCGCTGTTTCGTTGTTTCGAGTCGCACCAAGGTGTTTACGCGCAATTCGGCCAGTATTGGATCTCGTCGTACTACCCGGGCATTGTGGCGATCGCGCTGATGCTTGTCGCAATTGGCCGCCGGTGCTCGCGCCGCGTGCTGTTGTTGATGGGGGTGCTGGTGGCGAGTCTTTGGCTGGCGCATGGTTCTTCCGGATTACTCTACGAGTGGGTCAAGGCCGCGCTGCCGCAAACGGGACTGATGCGATTTCCAATCAAGTTTGTGGTTTTGGCCGTATTCAGCATTTCGCTTTTGGCCGCTTATGGTTTCAGGAATCTGCTCCTCGCGGAGGCGTCAATCCGGAAGCGTCTCGATCGATCCGCACTCTTGATTCTCGTTGGCCTCGCGGCGGGAATAGCGCTGATCGTTGCTGCTGATTTCATTTTCCCGCTGGAAAGAGCAAATGCCTCCACCACCGTTTGGAACGCGATGGGCCGCATCATTGCCCTGACAGCAGCCGTGGGGGCTTTGCACGTGATTGTCTCGCGAGAAACGCAGCGAAAGCAGTTGCTCGGGATTTTCGGATTGATGTGCATCCTCGTCGGAGACGCTCTCTTGCATGCGCCCCGTTTGAATCCAACAGTCGAGCGATGGGTTTACGATCGCGACTCGAACGAGACTGACCTGCTCCAATTTGATCCTCAACCATCCCACGCCACCTCACGCGCGATGATCACGCCGGCGGCGGAAGCGCGTCTCGATCATCTCGCGTTTACCAATGCCATCGAGGATGTCCTTTACAGCCGCAAAGCGCTTTTCGCCAATTGCAACCTGATCGATTCCATCCCCAAGGTGGATGGGTTTTTCTCACTCTATTTTCGGCATGAATCGGAAATCCGATCGCTGCTTTATGGCACGACCAATTTCCTCGCCGCCGGAGTCCTTGATTTCCTTGGCGTCTCGCAAATCACGGCGGAAAACAAGATCATTGACTGGACCGCTCGACCGACCTGGCGGCCTTTCGTCGCTGCAGGGCGGCCAAACTTTGTCGAGTCCACAAATGTCATCCGCGCCCTGGCCGACGCTCGCTTCGATCC
>JBFMDG010000539.1:0-5459 GCA_040754135.1 Verrucomicrobiota bacterium | reverse complement strand
AAACGGCGAATGATTTTGTCGCGATGTTCGAATTCGATGCAGGCGCGGGCGTGCGGATAGCCGCTGCCCCAAATGGCAATAAGCTGCTGGCCAGGCTCAAGCCGCTCGGATTTCACGGAAACGGCCGAGGGCAATCGAATCTTGAACTGCTTTGATCCAGGGTCCAGCACCCGCACATCTCCGCGCGCTTTCACGATGGCGCCAAATGAGTCCTCTGTTTCCAGGAAAGCGCGATACGGACCGGCCGGTAATTTCAACGACAACTGTGCGTCACCCGATTGATTGCACATGAATGGCAGCGAAGCAATTTCCTGGGCGATGGGCCAGTTGCTTTGATGGGATTGGTCTTTTTTGACGCGGTCCGCCCATTCGCTGATGGGATCAAGGTAAAAATCGAAACCATTCCTGACCGGCAAAGGACGTTGCGCTTTTTCAGGTTGTTGAAGACTGAAAACGCGAACCACACCGCGGGCAGGTTGCCCCACGCCATCGAGGCTTTGCGTGCGGATGCGGAACACGACCGGTTTGTTGTCGGTTTGCCATGGACCCACTTCGAGCGCGGCTTCGAGCGCGGCTTTCCCAACGCGAATGGTTTTTTCTTCGGACTCGGTCTCGCCGGCGGGCCCAGTGACCTGCGAGTAGATGATGAAGCTATAAACAATTCCCTCCTGCTTTTTTAAAAATGGATTTTCCGAAGCGCGAAAACTGATCTCAAATCTTCCATGGCTATCGGTGCGAGTTTGCCCCTGGGCGATTTGCGTTTCCTCTGCCTCCGACTGTGTCAAACGCCACAACTGTCGGTAATGGTCGCCCTCCATTGCCGTCCACCACGGCATGGCAACTTTGCGTGTGATCAGGTAACGCACTTCGGCCCCGTCCACCGGCGCTCCCGTTAGATTCAGCGCCGTGCCTGTCACTGTCGAGCGCTCGTTGAGCCGGGTGCCGAGTCGAGGTGAATCGAGCGCCACGCGGAACCTTGGACGTTTGTATTCCTCGATCTGGACGCTCGAACTGCCTTCGGGCCCCTCCGCGATTTTGATGCTCCAGGCTCCGGAAATAATTCCGTGTGGAATCACAAAGTTTCCGGAAAAGGAACCGAATTTGTTGCTTCGCAGCTTCAGGCTTTTGATTTCATTTTGACTTGGATCGTGCAATACGACTTTGACTTCCTCGCGCGGCAGGACGCGGTAATCGCTTTTCTCTTTATCCGCAATCAGGCAGAGGCCTTTGAAATGGATCAACTGACCGGGACGATAAATCTGCCGGTCCGTGAACAGAATGGTCTGTCGTGGATCTGATGTGTCTTCACGCTCACGCCAACGGATCGGATGTATGAGGTGACTGTCTTCCTCAAAGTCGATTCCGATGAGTCGCTGGCCCGTTTCTACACGCATGAGCCGTGCGTCTCCGACTTGTGCGGAATCGAAATCAAAAAAACCATCGCGATCGGTCCGCGCATCCAATGGCTTCCAGTCTTTCTTTGCGCCGGATCGGATCCAAAGTTGGACTGCGGCGTTGGGAATCGGGTCGCCCCTCTCGGCATCGAGAACAAATCCTTCCAACCGGTTGGCCCGCGGGCGAAGAATCACAGCCAAATCGCTTACCCACACTTTGGTGGCGCTGCGGTTTTCCGGTTTGCCCGCGAAATCAGAGCTTGAGCCAGCGGCAATGACATAAAAGCCTGGGGGCAATGACGGCACTTCCACTTCTGTTTCCTGGAATTGGAAATCCTGCGTCGGTTCCAGCGGGTGCGACCACTCGAAAGTTGGACGTTTTTCAGTCAAGGCTTTGCCGGCCTCAAACGATTCCAAGCTCGAAATGAGGTTCGTGATTTGTTGAGCGGGCACGGACCAATCGACGGCGTAAGCTCGGAAGTGCACGCGCTCAATGTTCCGGTAACGCACCTGAATTTTCTGCGGCTTTCGATGCCACACCCGTTCGGTGCTGATGAATGCCTCCTTTTGCTCGATCTCGTCAATGAGGCTTTGGCAGACTATGCCACCTGGGCTGATGGGATACCGCATGCCGCGCTGGGCGATTTCACGGGCGCGAACGAAATCGCCGTCATCCTTGATCAGCTGTGCCCACTCGGCAAAGGCATCCGCGGAGGCTTCCTGCTCAGACCACCTTTCCGCGAGTGCTTGCACGGCGACTCTGAATCGGTCCACCGCATTTTCGCCGGTGGCAACTTCCTTTCCAAAAATCAGCCGGGCCAAATCCGCGGCGATGAAAGCGGTCGGATCGAGATCCTCCTGATGAAACCGGAGCAAATCCTGATGCAGCCGAATGGCCTTAAAGAGCGGTGAATTGGTTTGGGTTGTGACCGGACGCCACGAGAGAAATTGATCCACTGGATCCAAAACCGGGCTGTCCGAAAGAATCTGAAAGGTGTCTTCGGTTGCAGCGCCCGCCTGCTCACCTGCGGAATAAAAAGAGAGCGCTTCATGAACCACAAAATCGTAAAGTGTCGGACGATAACGCGCGGGCCGTTTTCCCATTTCAAACATGTCCTCGAAGACTGCGATGGGAGTGGCCTGGAGAGCGCCCTCCGCGCTCAGAGCTTTTTGAAACTCTCGATCGATATCATCGAACAGGCGCCGCAAGTCCCATGTGGCTATGGAATCGTGCGTCGAAACTTCCACGGGGGAACGTCCGACAAATCGCCAGCGATTGTCCCGGAAATAATCCCACTTCCAATTGGCCAGAAGGGTGTGCAACAACGGCAACGTTTCCGGTGGCGCGCTGCCGATCAGCTGCTCGAGGAGAGTGATTTCGAAGACCTGGTTTTCTTTTTCAAAGATGGCTTGGAATTTCGCTTTTTGAGCGATCGCTCGGGCCACTTCGCCGTATGCTTTCGCTGCCGCAGCTTCTGGAATGATGGCCTCCAGTTCCGTCAAAGCCGTCTTCAACAGAAACTGTCGTTGCGCGTTATCCACCCTCCTCCACCGTTCTTCGCGTGTGGTAGCTCCGAACACCGACCAGATGCTGGCCAGGCAGATGATTCCGGCCCAGAGCAGCGTTCGCATGAAGAGATTTGCTCTCATACCCTCATTCAACCACCGGTAACTTTTGCAACCATGCAGAGCATGTTCATGTGACAGGTTTTAGCCCTTGTCCCCATTTCATTTTTTTTAACATGGGGCCTTTCACTCCACTTCCAGGAGCACACTGCCCGAGTGACTGTTGAACTCCGGGGCGTACATGCATTGGATCTCGGCGATGCCCGATTGGTAGCGGCCTTTGTGCACCACCCGCACCGGATACTCGAACACATAGGTGCCCGGCCGGATGTGTCCCATGAAAAAATGGCTGGCCGTGTCGCGCGTCGATTCGTAATAGCTCAAGCCATCCTGATAACGCTGGCCGGAGAGGACGCTGACCGGTTCGAGCCCGCTGCCGCGTTGATCTTTCAAGTGCAGGTATTCCATGGCGCGATCCACCCGCAGGATCATGCGCACGATCAGTTCATCGCCCACTTTGAGTTTTTCGAGTGGCGCCAGCACTGGCCCGCTTTGGGTGATGGTTTTGCGGAAGATTTTCTTTTCCAGCTTGAGCGGTGTGGCCGCATGCGCGGTGACTTTGGATTGATCTTCAAAATATTGCCAATGAACGCTGCCCCAGGCGATGCCGGGATTTGTCTTGCGCACCAGGATCTCGCCCAAAGCCGGCGTGACTTGGGCCGCGGCGAACTGCTTTTCGTAATAGCCCGTGCCCGCTTCAACCGCTGGGGCTTTGCCGGGCGGAGTGGAGCCTGGCGCAGCGGTGGCCTGCGGCGTGATGTTCATGCCGCCAAGTGAGACCTCGACCAGTTGATCGGAACTGAGCCATTGGGCGCCGCGCAAAAGCAGGGCGTAAACGGCATCGGCAGTGGCTTTGGTGGTGGGCCAATGATGAGTCTGCTTTTGTTTGAGCAGCCAGACTTTGCAATCTTCAACGGCCTGGGCATCGTGCGCGACTTCGTCGAAAGCTTCGATCATCATGGCCTGGGTTTCGATGGGCGCGTCGTACCACCACCAGGAGGGCTGCGAGTCGCGCCAGAACATGCCCAATTCAGGCGAGGTGACGGCCCGTTCTTTAAGCGATTTCATGATGAGTTGGGCGGTGGTGTCGTCGCCGAAGCGTTTCAGAGCCACGGCCAGTTGCGCCTGGTTTTGGCGGCTGACGCTCATCCAGTGTCGGCGCGATTGATCGAGAAAATATTTGGCGGCAGCCTCTGCCTTTGGAGGGAGGACTTTGCTGGTGAGGAAAAAACTGCGGCCATAAAGATAAAGGCAAACGAGCGAGGACAAGTTGTTTTGATCGGTCAGCCTGGCCACGATCAAATCCGCGTGGCGCAAGGCCATGGCATCGTCCGCCCATTCGAGCGAAGACCAGGCCAGCAGAAGCGCGCCGCGAATGTTCACGCTGGTTCTTTGAGTGGCGGCGAGAGAAACAACAATCCTCTGTTGCAGCCAACGTGCGATAGGGAGGTCCTCCAGCAAATGGCCCGCTCCCAAATGATCCAAGCGCCCCAGACCGGCGATGACGTAGAGGGTGATGTATTCACTACCGAGCCCTGCGCCGAACCACGGCCATGAGCCATCGGAAAGGCGCATCTGCACGAGCTTGGTGACGGCTGCTTCGCGTTCCAGCCGCATGCGAGTGACATCGAATAGTTGTGCGACATTTCGCTGCGACTCCGTTTCGGAGCGCGCCTGGCGCAGCCAGGGTGTTTCGGCGAGGAGCACGTTTTTGAGCTCTGGATTTCTTTCCAGCGGGCTCTCTTGAGCCGGTGAGTTTTTCCAGGAGGCAAACACCTTTTCAATGTTCGGATCGGAGGAGGCGATGTGATGCGCCAGCGCGTTGGCGTAAAAGCGATTGAACACCTGCTCGGCGCATTCGTGGGGAAACTCCATCAGATAAGGCAAGGCCATGACGCCGTACCAGGCCGGGTTGGAGACCATCTGCACGCTGAGCTTGTCATGGCGCAGCGAATCGGAGCCGGCGGATTGCAAGAGTTTGTCCAACCGAAACTGGTTGGTGGCCGGACCGCGAATGGCCAGAGGCATCGATTCGGTCAGCCACAGCCGGCGCGATAAAACCGGCAGCAAGCCTTCTTCGCCATCGGAAGTTTTGCCGGTGGCGGCGAGGGCTTTGTAAGTGAGCAGGCCCAGTCCATCGGGCACCTGGAGTTTCCAGGCAAAGGCGCGCGATTGGCGGGCGGGAATGGCGAAAGGCAATTCCGGTTGCAGGTTCCGCAGCTGTTCATCCACTGACTGGCCGGTGTGGGCATCCTGAAAAGTGAGGCGCGTTTTGCCGGAGATGGAGCCATCGGATTGATTGAGAATGGTGACGGTAAATTCGAGTTGATCGCCTTCGCGCAGGAAGCGCGGCGGGTTGGGTTGAATCATGAGTTCGCGCGAAGTGACGGCGCGAGCTTCGAGAAAGCCGGAGCGAAGCTGCCGATCGTGAGCGAAGCC
>JBFMDG010000538.1:0-5462 GCA_040754135.1 Verrucomicrobiota bacterium | reverse complement strand
ATCTGACGCTGGGCCATAGATGCCTCCGCCCGTGGGCTCGAAGGGAAAATCCCAGCCTAATGCAAACCTCACACTGTTATCAGGCGAGAAAACTACGTATCCCCCCCCGTGTGAAGTACTCTGATTTGGCGGAACCGCTTTAGAACCGGTCATATCAAAAAAAACTCCACGTCTGCGGTTAGTTGGCGAGACAAAAGCAGAAATAAAAGAACGATGAGATGTTTTGTTTTCATTGGACGAATTTGGATTTGTAAAACCTGTATCCATTGGAGGCGCTGAAAAAGTTTGTGAATGGCACCGTGTTCGTCGCGATGGCCACCCAGTTGCTCAGATCGGTGGATGCCTGAACGATGTACTCGTAGTCAGGAACTTCCAATTGAGTCATCTTAAAAACGTTGCTTGACGCAACATAAAGATAATTCGTGATCGGCTTTGAAGCCGTGTCGTAATACACAAGGCGTGAACTGGTACTGGTAACAGTTCCCTGCGTGTTCGTTGCGCTAACGCGATAATATCCGTTGTGGCTCGATTGAACACTCGAAATCGAATAGTTGCTCGAAACAGCGCCAGAAATATTCGCCCACATTCCGGTAGAATTCGTGGCGAATTATACCAACGTTGGCAACAGATGACCCGCCTTTACTGCCGCCGTTGACCATCGACGCCTATCCAACCGACGCGGCGGAGATCGATGTAAACAGGAATGATTTCTTCATGAGTGGTAGCCCGGGTTTTGTCCCACGTGTTTGCACACGGTTGTGGGAGATTTTGCATCCAATGTTGTTTTTAGTGAGCTTAGGAGGAATGGCAAGAACAATTCCCCGTTCCGTCATTCCCGCGCCAACAACGCCCAGTGTTTCGATACTTCTTACGGGCGAAGACGGGAAATCTTTCAGATAATCTTTCCAAAGAACTGAGCCGGCGTGCTCGGGGCACGCCGGCTTTGTTCTTCCGTTTGTTCAGGTTTTCACGGCTGGCAAACCACGATCACCACATCGCTGAACTGGCCGACCTCATCATCGGCCAGCAGGTAGATGGCGCGATATTCCCTGAGTTCCGGTTTGCCTGTGACCAGGCAAGGACGGCTATCGTTGTAGGGCGCGTAGGTGTCGCGCGCGAGAAACGTGAACTGGGTTTCGCCCTCGCGTTTGCTGTAGATGGCCACGCCCTGGTAAGGCTCTTTGTTGAAGGTCAACTCGACCACGCTGTTGGGTTCTGTAAAACCGAGCCGTTGTAACCTGCATATGAAGACGCGTGGCACCCTCTGATTCCGCCTTCAGGGCAATTCCCGGATGCGCAGTGCTTTGAATTCCACCGGAGCGCCTTCCGATTCGAGGCAAAGGTAACCGGTCGCAGGCCGGATCTCGGTGCCGCCGGAGACTTCCTCGCCATTGACCCAGAGCCTGACCTCGCCATTGATGGCGCGGACATAGTAATGATTCCATTCACCCACGCCTTTGCTGAGTTGTTTGCGCGGGAAACTGCGCCGGCCATCGGGCGCCACGGGCGGAAATGGCTTCATATGCGTCGATCCGGTCGGAAACACATCGCCGTGCGTGGTGAACCAATCGGCTTTTTTCTTGTGCTCCTTTTCATATTGCTCGGTGTAACCGTGATCGAGCACCTGGACTTCAATCCCCGTCGGCAATCGTCCCTGGCCGGCTTCCAGCGCTTTGATCGATTCCGGAGTGGCCCAGAGAAAAATGCCCGAGTTCCCGCCCGAGCTGAGGTGACGCCATTGCGCAACGAGTTCAAGGTTCGTGAACATTTTTTTAGAGCGGATGACGCCGACCGGGCGGCCCGTGCATTTGGCGAGCCCATTCGTCCAGGTCCAGGTGTCAGGATCACAATTCACGTTTACGAAATCGGCCTGCGTCAAGGCGCGCCAGCCCGGTTCGGAACCGTCGATCAAGGCTTTGGAAGTTATGTTGGTGTTGGTGCTTTGCGCCAGCGCGATGGAACTCCAGAGGAACGCCGATATGCCAGCGAGCAAAATGGAAACGGAACGAAAGCGGTGTGTCATGCAGCTCCGGTCATATCCGAATTCTCAACCGAAAACAAACGGCAAGAATTCTTCGATTTGATCTGGAGCAACAGAAGCAGCGCACTTTGGGGTTTTCATACGTCACGGAAGTGGCATGATGCGGGCATGAAGGGCGATGAGCACTTCACCGCTGGCAGGCTTTGGTTCTGGTGTATCGCAGTCTTCTATTTTTGCGAAGTGCCGTCACTATTGCTGGCGGCGAACAGTGAGGAGGTTTTGTTTGAAGTGCGTCATTTCGTTCAGGTTCAAAACGCGATGGACGCGACGGGTATCGCCTGCGACGCGGCTGGCAATATTTACATCACCCCATTTACGCGTCGGACGATCGGCCGCATCACACCGGAAGGAAAAGGGGGTTTGTTTTTGACGCTGGAAGAACGTGCTTATGGGAAAAGCCTGGCGTTTGCACCGGACGGAACAATGATGATTATCGATACCGCCGGGAATAAGGTCTTGCGATTTAATCCGGCCAACAATGGAGTCTCCGTTTTGGCGAATATCAAAGCCGCAGGCATGTTGAATGACCTGGCGATCACGCCGGAAGGAGTGGTTTATGTGACTGACTTCCGGAAAAAATCCATTTGGCGAGTCGATGCCGATGGGAGAGTGGCAGAGGTCATTTCAGATTTGCCAAGTCCAAATGGCATCGAGGTGAGCCCCGACGGCCAGACGTTGTATGTAGGTGTTTGGGGTGAAAAGCCAGCGGTCTTCGCGTTTTCGCTCGCCGCGGAAGGCATTGAGAAAAAGCGGCTCCTCCGATCGTTTGTCGCGCGGGGGTTTCCCGATGGGATGCGCTGCGACGTGGACGGGAATCTTTATGTGACTTTTTCCGGGGATCCGGTGGTTCAAAAAATCTCAGCCAACGGCGAATTGCTGCGGCGAGTGGAAGGGATGCTCAAAGGTCCCGCGCATCTCTGTTTCGGCGGTCCGGATGGGCGGACCGTTTACGTTGCAAATTTGCAGGGTTACATCCGGACCTTTCGTGTCGATCGGCCTGGCCTCGCATGGCAACGCTGGCAAAAGAAGTAGCGGGTTCAAATTTCCGGTGCGCGCCTCGATTCATTCTTTCTGGCTCCAGGTGTAGGTCAGGTCATCGAAGTAGATATCCTGGCTGTTGCCATCGGTGTGCGTGGAAATCAGGCCGAATCGATTGAAGTGCGCGCCCATTTTCTGATGTTCCACGGGTATGGGCATGCTGGCGGATTCTTGATCGAGCGTCACCTTGAGCACTCCAGGCTGATCTCCCGTTGCCGGGATGAATTCAAAGGTAAAGTCGTGCGACGCGCCGTTTGGATAAAGGTAAGGGCCGCGATCATGAATGCGCTTTTCGGTGTTGTGCAGCCGGTATCCCGGCACAAACATGAATCCTTCACGGCTCGGTCCGCCAATCATCACACCTAAAAAATCCGGCGGCGTGCTGATCGAATCTGTGCCGCCGCTCTTCAGGCTGTGCTCGGCGTGGAAAAAACCAAAAAGCACATCCGCATCGGTCACCGCCCGGCGCAAGCTGACTTTGCCCGCTGCTTTCAATGGCCGGTCAAGCGTCAGTTCCTCGAGTGGCGCGCCGTAAAAAGCCATCATGTGCGGATAACGCCCATCGCCGCGAAAAACCATCCCGCCCATTTCGCCGGCCTTTTGACCGCCGGCATTTTGTGTGGCGCTATACCCGAAATCGAATCGAGGCCGCACAATCGGCGTGGTGTAGGTGCGCCGATTTTGAAATTCCTCCCAGCCAGGATCGCGATCGAAGTTTTCTTTTTCACCATTGACGGTGACCTCGTCGAGCCACACTTCACTGCGGTCATCCGCCGACTTCATCACGGTCATGAGTCCGAAGCGGTTGAAAGTGGCGCCATCCTGACGATGGGCAGGGGCGAGGTGGCAGATGGAAGTTTCGTTGTCGATTGTGACCGCAATGCTGCCGGCGCCATTGTTGCCTTGAGGATCGTAACGGAGCGTCCAGTCGTGAACGACATTGCCGCTGGGAAATCCCTTCAAGCGCGTGCGGCCGGAAGTTTCATCCCGCAACAGAGTGAATCCGCCGGGAGTATCGCCGCCCGCCCGCCATCGGCCGGTCATGTACTCGACATAAGCGTAGAAATGATCGCCGCGGCCATTAAGACGGATGGCAATGCTGTTGGGCGTGCGCCATTCCTTGGCGTTGCCGGCATTGAAGAAGCCGACCAGAACGTGAAAGCCGCCTTGCGCGCAAACGAGTTTGCCCGAAGCTTCGAGGCGGTCGTTGAAGGTGCGCGTTGGAATTTTCTTCGCATACCAGGCTGGTTCAGCCGCGGCTGTGATAGTGCCGCCCATTTCGCCGGGCTCGCCACCGGTATGCGTGGTGCGCGAGTAACCGAAATCCTGGCGAACCGTTCTGGGCTCGATCGCGGTCGAGCGATTGTTGTGTCCGTGCCAGCCGGGATCTGAATTGAAGGATTCGAATCGTTCTGCCGCGTTCAGGGTCAAAGCCAGGCCACAGCTCAGGCTGGTGAATCGAAGCGCGCGCCAAGGAAGCAGAGTTTTTTTCATAGGTTCCAGATTAGCGGATTGGCGATGGGGCGGTTCAAAGGCCCAGCTCCCGGCGCAGCAGCGACGCCAGAAATTTTCTCCGTTCATCGGACAGGCTCGAACCGAAATGAATCGGTTTGCGGCCGGTGGCTTCGATCACGATGTGTGCTCGGCGGTGACCGCCTTGATCGCTGTTGCGCCACTCGCGTTCGTCGATGCGGATGCCGCTGACGCTCGCGCGGTTGAAGCGCCGTTTGTATCCGAGCGGTCCGATGCCGGTGAAGATCACCCCTTCGGAATTGTTCAGCCGGATTTCGGTCCGTCCGCCCAGGCAGGAGAGGAAAGCAAGGAAGAGAGCAGCGCCGATAATCAGGAATGGGGTGAGGAACAGCCACAGAAACAGCGTCACTCCTACGGTCATCGTTTTGTCGTTCATGATTGGTTGGGGAAACCAGGTGGGCGCGGGCAGGCCGAGGAGCCGCAATGTGCTCGAGAGCGCCAAAGCCACAAAGATCGAGAGGATTCCATTCCAGAACAAAGCAAAGCCCAACAACAAAACCGCCGAGCCAATCGAGCGATGTGTTGCGCCGATGACCAACCCGGACCCTTGCTTGTGCCGCCATGCTCCGGGCGGCGGACGATTTGGATCGACGCCCTCATCGAGATCGACCGAGAAGGTCAGCTTCGATAAGCGATGCGAAATGTTGCAGGGACGGCAATACGCCACGTCGATGGCGACATTGACATCATCGCGCTCGATCGCGCGGCTGCATTTGGGACAGGTGGGAGTGGTCATGGCGGCGTCAGCTGATCGAGTTCGCGCTCACGAGAGGATCATAGCAGGAGCGACGTCTCGCGCCAACCGTGAAGCAGAGCGCGAAGCGGAGGCGGTGAAGCCGAGGTCGTGAAG